>JALOQI010000006.1 GCA_025453435.1 Candidatus Omnitrophota bacterium | reverse complement strand
GGGTCGAGCAGCACTCCCAGTTTGATCTGAAGCGTTTCGGTGAACCTGATCCACGTAACCTCATAACCGATCAGTTTCTGGAAAACGTCGCCTGCTTTTCCAACCACAAAAAAATATTGATAGGCATATTCGTATGTATCCTGCCCGGTTTTCTTTTATGGGGCACTGCCAGCGTCATCAAATCGCCAAAGGAAAAAAAGGCCGCGTATATCAGGATATTCGGCAAACCCGTGACGCCGGAAGATTTCAATCAGGCTGTGCAGGCGACGCGCATCCAGACAATGATGCAGTTCGGGGAAGCGTTCGAGAAATTCGAAAAGTTCCTGGATTTCAAAGGGCTTGCCGTAGAAAGGCTGATCCTTCTGCACGAGGCTAAATCGAGGGGCATCAAGGCAAGCGACGAAGCCGTGCGAAAGGCTATTGCGGAAAATCCGGCATTCCAGAGAAAAGGGGCTTTTGACCCTGCGGGATACGAATATATGATGCGCTACGCTCTTCGTATCCAGCCGAGGCTGTTTGAGGAGATCACCCGCCAGAATCTGGTTCTTAGCGGGCTTTATAAACAGGTCACGGACAAAGTCCTGCCCGAAGATAAGGATATCAGGGCAGCATATGAAAAACAGAATGAACAGATAAGCGTCGCTTATATATCTGCGCTGCCGGCTGAATTCCAGAAAAACATCGTTTTAAAGGACGAGGAGCTTAGGGAATACTATTCCAAAAACCAGCAGAATTTTAAAGAGCCAATGTCTTTCAACCTGGAATACCTGACATTTGAAACCGAGCCTCAGGCAGTGGGCGCAAGCCAGATACTTGCGCAAAAAGACGGCTTCGATAAAACCGCGGATGAGCTTAAGCTGGAAATTAAAGAAACAGGCCTGTTCAAGGATAAAGACGCAATACCCGGCATAGGCTGGGCTAACGAAGTGTTGGAGGCTTTGCCGAAAATGCAAAAAGGCGACACCCTGCCGATCCACGAGGTGGACAAAAAATATTACGCATTCCGCCTGAAAGAGATCAAAGAGCCTTTTATACCGGCGTTCGAGGCCGTTATTGAAAAGGTAAAGGAAACGGCGGCTCAGGAAAAATCAAAAGCCTCGGCTAAAGAAGCTATTAACTCATGCCTGACCCGGCTGGCCGGCATGGCAAAGGACTCAACCGGGCCTGTCGATCTTGATAAGGCCGCGCAGGAAACAGGCCTTAAATCGAGCGAGACCGATGTTTTCAAGTTCGGCAGTTATATACAGGGTATCGGGGCGTCGGATAATTTCTTCACAGAGGCTAAAAAACTTAAAACCAACGAGTTCAGCCCTGTTATAGAGATGCCGGGAGGATTTTACATAATAAGGTTGAAACAGCTGATTCCAATCGACGAAACGAAATTCACGTCAGAGAAAAGCGCTTTCAGCGAGAAATACCTGTCGCAGAAAAAAGAAGAAAAATTCGGGGAATTCATCAAGGAACTGAAGAAAAAAGCGGGCGGGGCGAAGAACTAATCAACTCCGCGGAAAAACTTGAGGCCCCGCGGAAAAACTTGGGGACGTTTCGGTATTTTTTCTGTGAGTTATGTTGCAGAAAAAAATACCGAAACGTCCCCCGTTTTTCCGAATATCAACTCACCAATATCGCCGTTACCGGGCACTGCTCTGCGACTTCCTTCAAATTATGCTTCGAACAGGCCTGCGCAATTACATGAGCCAGGCCGTCGCCTTCCACCTTGAAAACTTCGGGGCAGTTCTGTTCGCACAATCCGCAGCCAACGCAGGTGGCTGCATCAACGGTAATTTTTGCCATCGTTCTCTCCTCTACTTATGCGCCGGGCGCAGGTGTTGTATCAGTTTTTAAACCATACTTTGCAATATTTGCATCAGCCACAGCCTGGATGGCCTTTATCCCGTCGGGATTATTCAGCAGATGCTTAAACCTTCCCTGAGACTTCAGATATTCTTCGACCGGCTTGGGCGTAATCTTTCGCACGCCTGTTAGCTGGCCGTTCTCATATTCGAACAAAGGATACAGCCCGGTATCTACGGCGAGTTTGCCTACGTTCAGGGATTGCTGCGGCGCATACTGCCATCCGAGGGGGCAAGGCACGTGTATCTGAAGATATTTCGGGCCTTTTACAGAAAGCGCCTTTTTCACTTTTCTCTGCAGATCCTGAGGTATTCCTATAGATGCCGTTGCCACGTAGGGTATGCCGTGAGCCACTGCTATATCAGGCATGGGTTTTTTGAAGCGGATATTGCCCATCGAGGCGTCGCCTTTCGGGCTGGTAGTGGTATTTGCCAGATGCGGGGTCAAGCCGCTTCTCTGAATACCTGTGTTCATATACGCCTCGTTATCGTAGCATATATAGAGGATATCGTGCCCGCGCTCCCACATGCCTGATAAAGCCTGCAAGCCGATATCAGCTGTTCCGCCGTCGCCCGCTTGCGCGATAACGTTTATAGAATCCTTAAGGCCCTGCTGAATAAGCGCGGCTTCCACGCCGGAAGCGACCGCTGCGCAATTCTCGAAAAGAGAATGCACAAAAGGCACCTCGAACGCCGATTCGGGATACTTGGTAGAAAAAACCTCAAGACAGCCGGTATTATTCGCGACTATCGTGTTTTTGCCTGCCGTATCCAGCACAAGCCTTACTGCCAGGGATTGGCCGCATCCGGCGCATGCAGTGTGGCCGGGAGCATAAAAATGTTTATTCATAGTTCTCCTTTAACAACTCGGGTTTCAGGTCTATATATTCGCACGCCTTTTCTTTCTGAGTAAGCATGCTAAACATCTCTTTTACGGATTCCTTGGTTATATCCCTTCCGCCAAGGCCTGCGACAAAGCTCGAGATTATCTCAGGCCTCTTCTTTTTGCCGAAGAAAGCCGCTTTCATCTCGGCGGCCAGCGGGGCAAAAGATCCCAAAGAAACCGATTTATCCAGGATGCCCACGCGGGCTACGTTTTTCAAAGCATCGCAGATATGATCTGCCGGGAACGGCCTGAAGCATGTTACCTTCAAAAGCCCGACCTTTTTTCCCTTGGCGCGCAGTTCATCCACCACGTCTTTTATAGTGCCGCAGACGGACCCCATGGCAACTATAACTCTTTCCGCATCCTTGATCTGATATCCTTCAACAAGGCCGTTATAAGACCTGCCTGTTGCCTTAGCGTATTCCTGTGTGATCTTTGGTATCAGCTCCAGCACTTTTTTCTGGGTAGCATGTATAGCGTACCTGGCTTCCATATAACAATCGGGGTCAGCCAGAGGCCCCAGGGTAATAGGATTTTCCACGTCGAGCTTATAAAGAGCTTTGTAAGGCGGTAGAAATTTATCGACCTGTTCCTGAGACGGCATGTCAACGGTCTCGATCCCGTGGGTCAGGATAAAACCGTCCATGCAGACCATTACCGGAAGCATTATTGACTTATCTTCCGCAAGCCGGTAAGCCATTATATGGTAATCTACTGTTTCCTGAAGATCTTCCATGTAAAGCTGGACCCAGCCCGCGTCCCTCAGGGATATGGTATCCTGCTGGTCGTTCCAGATATTTATAGGAGCGGATATCGCGCGGTTGGCATCTGTCATGACGATCGGCAGGCGCATTCCGGCGATGTTAAAAACCACTTCTGACATCAAAAACAGTCCCTGTGAGCTTGTGGCTGTGTAAGAGCGCACGCCGGCGGCCTCCGCGCCCAGCACGACCGAGGCTGCGGAATGCTCCGATTCCACGTTAACGAACTGGGATTTTAGATGGCCGTCAGCCACCATCTGCGCCAGCTCTTCCACAATATGGGTCTGCGGCGTTATGGGATAAGCCGAAATGACCCCGGGTCTGCAAAGGCTTACTGCCTTTGCAACTGCCATGGAACCTTCAAGAAACTCTTTCATAATATGATCCTCTTCTTTCTATGATTATTCTTTTGATTCTTTTACAGATTCCTCTTTAATCATCTCTATGCTTTTCTTCGGGCATACCACAGCGCACAGCCCGCAGCCTTTGCAGAATGCGGGGTCAAAATCTATATTGGATTTGTCTTCGCCCAGGATGCACCCCTCCGGGCAGACTGACATGCACAGCTTGCAGCCGCTGCAAGTTTCCCTGTTGAACTTTGGCCGCAGTTCTATGCGCCAGGAACCGGTTTTGTTCTTTTTGCTTGAACCTGCTTTACATATAAGCGGACCGAACATAAAAACGCTCCTTGTATATTTGCGTAATCTATTTCTTAAGGTTCTTTACGAAATCGAATCCCTGCTTTATTGCCTCGATATTGCCTTCGAGGGCTTTGCCTTAAAACCGCTTTCCCACGGATTTGATCAAGTTCTCCATTTCAAGGTCGCCTGTCGCGGCGCAGAACGCTCCTAACAACGCTGTGTTTCCCAGGGGCCTGCCGATCGTCTTCATGGCTATTTCATTTGCCGGGATCACATAGCATTTCTGCTTGACCTTGAGTTTAGGGGCATCCACGCCTTCCCTGTGGCTTACAATGGCGATGCCGTCATCCTTGAGCCCGGAAAAACAGTTGAAACCCCGCATAAGCGTTGCGTCCACGATTATGACGTAATCAGGCTCGTAGATCTGGCTGCGAAGCCTCACAGGCCTGGAATCCACCCGCACGAACGCGTTCATGGGAGCGCCCATGCGCGCTGCGCCGAAATGCGGGAACGCATACGGGTACATTCCCTTTATAAAATAAGCATTGCCCAGGATGGTGGCAGTGGTAATAGCTCCCTGCCCTGCGCGGGCGTGAATACGGATCTCTTTCATGATTTCAGCTCCTTATTTTTGAGTAAACAGGAAGTTATTGTAATCCTGAGGGTTTGAATTGTCAATAATTATTTCGGCGGTTTATTTCGCTTTGCGGATATTGGCAGACAGCCCGGATAACAGGGAAAATATCTTGTTCGAAGCGGCTGCATCCAGGGTGCCCAGGCCGCAGCTCGGGCTTAAAAGGAGTTGTTCTTCGGCCTGAGCCCGCGAAATCCCCTTTTTCACCATAGCATCTATGCCTGAATCCACCTTTTCCCGGAGCTGATCCAGGGTTATCGTATCTCTGAAATCCTGCGTAGGCACTATCCCCCAGCACAAAAGCCCTCCGCGGCCGAAGAAAGCGCTCAAATCCCGGCTGTAGAGGCAAAGTTTATCCAAATAACCGAACGCATCGAAATTTATTATATCTATGGCTTTGATCTCGGTGAATATCGACCAGTCGGTATTGCCGCAGCAGTGGACTCCGACCAGAGCGCCCTGGCTCTTTAACGGCTGGCAAAACTCATCCAGGGCCCTGACAGCTGTTTCCCTGGTCAAAGCCGTGTAAGCTGAGCCGAAACCGCTTAAAAAAGGCTCATCCACGAATATTATCAAGGGTTTGCCGAATCTTTTGAACAGGTCTATCTGCCACAATGCCTTCATCAAAAGTCCTTTTGACATCGCCTGCATCAGAACCTCGTCGTGCACGACCGCTGTGCCTGAGCTGTTCTTAATGCCTGCGGCGAAAGTAAAAGGGCCTGTTACATGGCATTTTATAAACTCGACATGGGAAAGAGACCGGTTTTTAAGGGCGGCGGCAAAAGCATGCAGGCCGGCCGCATACGATTCGCTTATCCTGAAATAACCCAGGTCCATTGAAAGGATATGCTCATAAAACTTCTCAAGGCCTTCCTCAGCCTGTTCGGCATCGAACTCCAGGCCGTCATCGGTGACTCTGAAACCCGGGAGGTTCTCGCTGAACTGAGCCACCATGCCCTCGCGGGCATTGCGCTTTGGCAGCTGCGGCCAGAACGGCGCCTGCCCCACGCTATTGAATATAAGCTCGAGGGCCTGCTCCGGGTCTTTGAAAGGAAGGCTCCCTATGCCTGTTGCGATCCCGCGCACGTTCATGGCAATAGGTCCGGGACTTGGCGCTTAAAAGCGGAATCGAACCTGTAAACATCCTTGAAATCGTCTATCGTATCGTCTTCGGTCTTCGAGAACAGTTTGACGGTTATCATATTAAAAACTATATTTCCGAAATCCTCGGTCGTATGTATACCCCAGAATTCGAGCACCGTTCTGGCCATTGGGCCGTAGGTCTTTAACGCATACTGGCGTATACCGTCCAGAAGCTCCTTGCCTGTCACATGGCCTGTTTTTTTAAGCTTCTTCTGGGTGAACGCAAGAGCCTGCATCACGAATTCGTAGCTGTCGGGTTTATACCTGGTATCTTTTTCGCACAGCGTTTCAACGACTTCATAGAACTTTCTGGCTTTGTCCATCAAGGGTCCCCTTTTTGCAAAAATGCCTTGTTAAGACTTTTCCCTGGTGATCTCTCCTGAATAGCTGACTTCGGCGATCTCTTCCATCTTTATCTTGAATATTACAAAATGCCTTTGAGCCGCGAGCTCGAATTTTTCATGGCCCTGGCCCGTTGAAACGCCCTTTATGATCCGTTCAGTCGCCAGCGATATCTCTTTTTCGGTAAGCTCGGCCTTTATTTTATCGTAGGCATGGCCCTTTTCAATAAGCTCGACCGGGCCGTTTATCTGATATCCCACAAGCTTGTCCAGGTCAAAAAATGACAGAGACGCCCTGGGGTTCTCTTTTATATTCGAGTATGTCCTGCCGATGCTGTAATCCACCAGATACACAAAATTGTTCTCGACCTTCAAAATCAGTTTCGAGACGTTGTTGGGCTTGCCGTCCGGGCTCGCTGTGGCGACGTTGAGAAAAGCGCGTTTGTTCAGAAATTCGTGTACACGTTTGGTCAGCATATTAGAACCCCAGTTCCTCCCCGACAATCATAACGGTCAGGCGCTCGGGCAGGATCTCGGATTCCAGAACCAGCATCTGGCAGCACATGCGGTTGTAATCCGGGGCCAGGCACACAGATTCATGGCATTTGCCGTCTTTGAAGCAGGGCGTATCCCAGTGCAGGCGCTTGACATTCAAAGGAGTCGCGTATTCTCGCGCGCGCTTAATAGCCGACTCCCTGCTGTCCGTTATCTTATTGGTGCCACATATGACTATAACGCGGGAAGCGCCCGCTATCCCGGCGATGCGCTGGCCGTATGCGCTCAGGAACACAAGCTCTCCCGTGCCCGCAACCGCATTTGCGCTGCAAAGATAAAAATCCGCATCTACTCCGAGCTTTCGCACGCGCATGCTCTCATCGCGGCTGAGCTCGGGATCATACTGGTTATACACCTTGTTGCCCCTTGTTTGAAGTATTTCTATGATCTCCAGCTGTTCAAGGGTTTGCGAACCGCAAAAGCCTATGCTTGAATTTTCAGGGATGGTTTCAATGAGTTTCTGATGCACTTCGTCCCTGTTGGCGCAAAAGACCGCGTTGAAATTCCTGCTTTTGAAATTGTCAAAAAGCTGCTGATACCTGGCATCCTTGGCCTGACCATCTTTAACTTCCATAGAACCCTCCTTCACTGAGCAGCAAGCTGCTCCAGATCATCCGCGGGGTATGAGTTGCCTTTGTAAATTATCCGCCCGTCTTTACCTATCAATACGTATGTAGGCACTCCTAAAATACGGTATTTATCCGTGGCAGTCGATTCTTCGTCCAGCAGTATCGTGTACTTGATATTGTAATTACGCGCGAGCCTCTCTACGCTTGAACGCCGTTCGCCTGCGTTTATGCCAAAAAGCTCGATACCTTTTTGTTCAAACGACGCATAATCCCTGTTCAATACCTGCATGCTCTGCAGGCAGAAAGGGCACCACGTTGTCCAGAAAAAAAGCAAAACCGGCTGTTTGCCGCGGTATGAGCTCAATTGATATGCCCTGCCGGAAAGGTCGTTGAGCTTGAAATCGGCCGCGGCAGATCCTGACGAATCATAAGCGTTAACGCAGGCAGTCATGGTAACGCAAAGCAGCGCGCACGCAATAAGCCCTGCGGCAAATGTTTTCATAAAAGAAGCCTCCTTACGGCATTTACGATGAAATAAACTCCGGCTCCCAGTAAAACAACCGCATAAGCCTTTTTTACGATCCCCATCCATTTTCCTGCTCTGGGCAGCGTGGTCAATAAAGTGCTGAATGCCGCGCTTAGGATCAGAATGACGCCCATTCCGTAGGCAAAACACAGAAGCAGTAATCCGCCGTAAGCAGCATTGTTTTTTTGTGAAAGAAGCACAAGTATCGAGCCCAGGACCGGCGTAGTGCACGGCGCAATGACCAGGCCGGAGCTCAAGCCCAGGACAAATGTCGAAATATAGCTTCCCTTTATATGCGCATGCCTTTTATTGACCTGGGGTACGGCAATATGGAACAGATCGAACATCGCAAGGCTGAAAATAATTATCACCAGGCCCACGATAATGTGAGTTAGGGGATTTGCGCTGACTTTCCCGAACAATGAACCCGTCAGAGAAGCTATCACGCCCAGCGCCGAATACGTCAAAGCAACTCCGGTTACATAAACAAAACCCAGAGTAAATCCGGCGAGCCTCGACCCTGCGGCTTTTACTCCGACAAACCCGGCGGTAACAGGTATCAGCGGGAATACGCACGGAGTGAAGCTCATGCCTATCCCGCCAAAAAACGCGTATACAAAATCCAGAGGGCTACCTGACAGATCCATCTATCCACTCCAGGTAATCATTATTGCCGCCTGCCAGAGGCAGGGCTATTATTTCAGGCACAGAGTATGAGTGAAGCGATTTTACGCATTTTATTATACCGGGGAGCTTCCTGCGGCAGGATTTGGCCATTAAAAGCACCTCGGATGCCTTATCCACTTTGCCTTTCCACCGGAAAAAAGAATTAACCTTGCCGATAATATTCACGCAGGCGCAGAGTTTCCGGTCGACCAGCGCCCGGGCTATTTTTTGAGCTTGAAGCTTATTTGCGCAGGTAATGAATACCGCTATATACATTAGACGCCTAAGTTATCTCAAAAACACGACTGACATGCTGCGGCCGCAGGATCCGCCTTCTCTGCGATAAGAGAAATATTCCTCATTCCGGCAGGATGTGCAGATCCGGGAATCAAAAATATTCTCTTCCTTTATCTCTCTTTTCCTGAGCTGTTCTTTATTAGCCGCAGCCAGATCAAAAAAATATTTGCCGTCTTTTTCGCTCACCCCTGTCTTGAAAAAATCCCTGAATTCTTCGCCGACTTCATAACAGCAGCTGCGGATCGCAGGCCCGAATCCCGCATAAATATCTTCCGGCTGGCAGCCGAACTGCTTCATCATGGCCTGCACGGTCTTTCCGGCTATATTCGCCCTGGTGCCGCGCCAGCCCGCATGCACGATCGCAACTACCTGCCTCTGCGCGTCATAAAGAAAAACCGGAAGGCAGTCTGCGGTAAAAACAGCCAGCGGCAGCCTGCGCCTGCCGGTTATAAGAGCGTCACAGTCCGGAATATCCGTGTCGGAGCTGTCAACGCATACGACCGTATCGCCGTGCACCTGCCTGGCGCACACGAGCCTCGACTCGTCCGCACCGAACGCGTTCAGAAAATCAGCCCGGCTCGTTGAGGTCTGCGAAGTATCGCCGCTTGAAAAAGACATGTTGCCGTCATTGCGGCCGGTAAAACCTAAAGCTAAGCTATGGGGGAAAAGGTTGCCAAAAAGATACGATCTCCTCGCGGTCAAAACCTGGCTACTCATCTATTATCTCCACGATTTTAGTCCTGCAGGTCGAACCTCTTATTATCTTCAGCCTGTATTTCTTCAAATTCAGATGATCTGCCAGCAGTTCGATAGCCTGGACATTGGCCCGGCCGCCGGCAGGGGCCTGCGTACAGTATACTTTATATACCCCGCCTGCTTCCTCGACCCTTGATCTGCTTGCCTTTGGCGTAACACGCACGGTTATCATTCTGCCGGCTTTCATACTGCCTAATTATATCACTAATCCTTTAGCCCAAATAGTTTTTTTTGATGCGGCTTGTGCTTTTGAGGATGTTCGTGGTTATCTCAGGGCATATTTTTGACAGATCCGAGATAATGCCCGCTACCTTCCTCCTGTTGGACAGGTCTGCGTGCGGGCAGCGGCAGGAAACAGAGTCGAACTTTTCCTGTCTGGCAAATTTTTTTATCATCGATTCCTCCACATATGCCAGAGGCCTGATGATCGTGATCTTGCCGTTGAAAAGCGATTGATTAGGGCACATCGCGGATATCTCTCCGTGGAAAAACAGGTTCATAAGCATAGTCTGGGCGATATCGTCCTTGTGATGGCCGAAGGCGACTTTGCTGCATTTCAATCCGTCGGCAGCGCAAAAGAGCTCTTTTCTGCGGTTCCAAGCGCACCAGAAACAGTTTATCTTTGAAGGATCGGTTTTCTTGAGGACATCGGACCTTATTATATGATACGGGACTTTCAGGGATCTGAAATATTTTATGAGTTTTTTTGTCTGTTGGGGGTGAAAGCCGAAATCCACATGCACCGCTACAAGATCGTAGCGTATGGGAACGAATTTCCTGCGGTCGGAAAGGACGCGAAGAAGGGTGAGGCTGTCTTTGCCTCCGGAAACGGCGACCGCGATCCGGTCGCCGTCATTGATCATTTTATGATCTATGATGGCCCTGCCTGCCCTTTTAGAGATATAAAACTCCAGGCCTTCTATTACTGACATCGGATTAACGGTAAGCTTGAGCAAAAAAGACAAAATCCATTATCCTGTCCTGCCAGAACATGCAGACCACCGCAGCCAAAGACAAAAACGGGCCGTAGGGTATGGTGTGGTCTTTTTTCGCCATAAGATTTATAACGCCTGCGACAATCCCGAAGAACGGAGCGAGGAAAAACGTCAAAAGTGCCGCCTTCCAGCCGAGAAACGCCCCGATCATAGCAAGAAGCTTAACGTCCCCTCCGCCCATTGATTCGGTTTCGCCCTGGATAGGAGGTTTTTTCAGAAGCCTGAAATAGATCAGGTCGAACATAAAGCCCATAAGATATATTATCCCTCCGCCGGCGATAATACCCAGGAAAGAATCCAGCGCCGGCATGAAGTTAAAATGGAACGGCTGTAAATGCACGCCTTTGACGCAGGATAAAAAAAAGCCGGCAGC
>JALOQI010000087.1 GCA_025453435.1 Candidatus Omnitrophota bacterium | reverse complement strand
TCCAGCACAGACTGATCCTCTTTCATCTGCCTGTACGCCGCAGCGCCTGTCAGCGCTTCTATCCTGCGCACTCCGCTTGCGACAGAACTTTCATGCAGGATTTTGAACAAGCCTATGAAACCCGTGCGGTCCAGATGAGTGCCGCCGCAGAATTCCTTGGAAATATCGGAGATCGATACGATCCTCACGTTGTCTTCGTATTTTTCCGCAAAGAACGCAAGCGCGCCCTGTTCACGAGCCTCCTGCAAAGACATTTCTTTTTTATCCACAGCCAGATCGGCTATAACGTATCCGTTGACTATCTCCTCTATTCTGTCCAATTCCCTGTCCTTGACTCCGCTTAAATGAGTGAAGTCAAAACGCAGGCGGTCAACTCCCACCCACGAGCCCTGCTGCTGCACATGCGTGCCGAGCACTTTTCTAAGGGCAGCCTGAAGAAGATGAGTAGCGGTATGATTGCGCGCTATAGCCAGCCTGCGCTCCGGGTCAACTTTTGCTTCGCCTGCATTCAAAATTTTTATATGGCCTTCTTTTACCCGGCCGACATGCAAAAAAACCTTTCCGAACTTCTGGGTATCTGTGACTTCAAAAATACCGCTGCATAGATTTAAAACTCCCGTATCTCCGACCTGTCCGCCTGATTCAGCGTAAAACGGAGAAAGATTCAGGATTATCTTAGCTTCGTCTCCTGCATTTATCTGCTCGACTTCTTTGCCGTCTTTAAGGATCTTTATAACTTCCACTTTAGCCGCGGTCTGTTCATAACCTACGAAAACGGTCGCGGGAACATCTTTGAGATGCGCTTCTTTGAGGCTGAACACATCTCCCTGCATTGCGCTCTTGGACTTTGACCTGGCCTTCTGCTCTTCGAGTTTTTTATCGAACGACTCTTGAGAAAACTCTATTTTGCGCTTGGAAAGCCACGCCTTTGTCAGTTCAAGCGGTATGCCGTAGGTGTCGTAAAGTTCAAATGCTATCTCTCCTGCCTGCCATGCGTTTGAACCTCCTTCGAAACCGGCGTATTTTTCTTCAAGCACTGTATTGCTTGTTTCAAGAACGGCTATAAAATTCTTTTCTTCAGCCAGTATGACTGACGATATATCCTCGCGGCGCTGCTGCAACTGCGGATAAGGCTTTTTCATTATATCCGCAAGCACCGGCACCAGCCTGTATAAAAACGGCTCATGTATGCCCATGGAGCGAAGGTGCATAGAGCTTTTGCGGATCAATTTGCGAACGACATAGCCGCGGGCTTCGTTAGAAGGCAAAATACCGTCAAGGACCGAAAACGCTATAGCCCTGAGATGATCAGCCACCGCATAAAACTCGGAGATCTGCACAGCTTCTGGCTTTTTCGCAGCCGCCTTTATCTCTTTCAGGAGCGGCTCGAACAGGTCTGTCTGGAAGTTATTAGTAACTCCCTGCATCACAGCTGTGATGCGCTCCAAACCCATGCCCGTATCTATATTTTTTTGCGGAAGCGGCTCTAATATCCCGCCGTCTTTGCGGTTGAACTGGGTGAACACCAGGTTCCAGATCTCGATAAACCTTCCGCACGAGCATGCGGGAGAACATCCGGGTTTGCCGCATCCGGCAGACTGGCCCAGGTCTATGAATATTTCAGAACACGGGCCGCACGGCCCGTTAGGCCCTTTTTCTTTTGCGTCAGCGGGCCAGAAATTATCGTGATCCCCCAGCCTTACGATTCTTTCAGCAGGGACACAGATCTTATCCTTCCAGATATCATACGCTTCATCGTCGTCTTTATATACAGATACCCACAGCCTCTGGGGAGCTATATTAAGCTCTTTGGTCAAAAACTCCCATGCCCAGGCGATCGCCTCGGCCTTAAAATAATCTCCGAAAGAAAAATTCCCGAGCATCTCGAAAAATGTGTGATGGCAGTCGGTCTTGCCGACTTTTTCCAGGTCATCAGTGCGCAGGCATCGCTGAGAGCTCGTTGCCCGGGTAAAATCAGTGATCATCCCGAGGAACTGTTTTTTAAACTGATTCATCCCGGCAGGAGTAAAAAGGACAGTCGGGTCATCCTTTGGGACAAGCGAATCGCTTTCAACGGCCTTATGTTTCTTTGACCTGAAAAACTCCAGATATTTTTCCCTGAGTATATCAGCTTTCATCTTTGATCGCTCTATTTAGATTGTCCATTATGGCCTCTGAGGAAAAGCCTCTGCGGAGAAGAAACGCGTACAAGCGCTCTTTTGCCTTGCGAGGATCGATATCCTTCATCGAATGCATCTTATGCTTTATGAGATCTGCCACTGTTTCGTCTTCGCTGTAATTCTCTTTAGCCTCGCCGATAGACCGGTCGATGATCGCCCCGGGCACGCCCTTCAGTTTCAATTCATTTTTCACCCTGCGCATGCCCATTGACCGCTTTAGCCTGCTGTCGATCCAGGCGCGGGTGAAAATTTCGTCGTTTATGAACTTTTTCTCTTTGAGAAAATCTATAGTCCGGCTTATTATCTCAGCAGGGTACTTTTTCTGCTTCATCCGCGAAACCAGCTCCTGCTCGGTCCGAAGCCTGAACTTCAAAAGCAGGAACGCGCACCTCTTTGCTTTCTCGAAAATCGCCTGGCTGTTCTGGTTTTTCACTTGCTCTTTAAGATCACGTAACCCCTGGACACACCCACCAGCGCATCGCCCTGAACGCCTTTTATGATCTTCTGATAATCGGCGAGATTGCCGACTGTCATCCTGTTTATCTCCTGAATGACGTCGCCGGGCATAATACCGGCTGTATCAGCCGGGCTCCTGGGTTCAACGGACACTACTACAACACCGCTTGAATCTTCCAGATCAAAACGCTCGATATTCTCCCGCGTGATATCCTGGACCTTCAGACCCCGCCAATCAGCTGCAGGTAACCCGCCGTCGGATTCCTGTTCAGGGCTTTTGCCTGATACCGCGGCCTCGGGCCGGCTTCCTATCTCGATATTCAAGCTGACGGGTTTATTGCTGCGCAATACGGCCACAGCCACTTTTTTACCGACGTCAATGCGGCCTACCATATTTAGCAATGTCTTGACGTCCGATATAGCCTGGCCGTTGAAACTCGTGATTATATCCCCGTCTTTCAAGCCGCCTTTATCGCTGGGGCCGTCTTTTAAAACCTTCGCTACAAGGACACCCTTTACATCCTGCAGGTTGAAATATTTTGCAAGGTCTTCAGTCATATCCTGGACCTGAACGCCCAGCCATCCGTAAGCTATTTTTTTGCCCTCTATAAGCTGCGACAGAA
>JALOQI010000086.1 GCA_025453435.1 Candidatus Omnitrophota bacterium | reverse complement strand
TAAAGAAAAATTACAGAATCAGCCGAAAAGCCAGCAGAAATCTCAGCAACAGCAGCCGGAACAGCAGAAATCAGATGAGCGCGAAGCCGGCGAACAAGAATCTCAGCAACATAAGTCGCAGCAGTCTCAAGAGCAAGACCGGCAACAGGACCAACAGGGGCAAAAAGAAGAGCCGCCCGAACAGCAGCCCGAATCAGGCGCAGGCGAACAAGATAAGCAAGACAAACCCGAGGACAGCCAACAGCAGCAAGGCCAGCAGCAAGACCAACAGCAGCAAGGCCGGCAGCAAGGACAGCAGGATGCGCAAGAGATGTCCCAGGATGAAGCCCGGATGCTGCTGGAGGGTTTCAGCGAGCAGGAAAATGCCCTCGGACGGATAAACGACAGGCGCAAAGGCAGTGAAACAGAAGTAGAAAAGGATTGGTAGTATTAAATGAGACGCTTCAAGCGGATATATATTTTGGTCACAAGCTTGATACTTCTGCCTTTGGCTGTATCTTTGGCTAAAGATATAAGCTTTGAAGCTTTAGTCGACCGGACAAAAGTTTCGCTGGGCAATTCGATCCAGCTGAATTTGACCTTTAACAATACGCAGAACATCCCGGGGCTGGACCTGCCGCAGACAGAGGGTTTCGGCGTCAGGTATATAGGCCCTTCCAGCAGCATTTCTATAGTTAACGGCGTTACGTCGAGCTCTATCACGCACATATACATGCTCCAGGCGGTCAAGATCGGCAGATTCACTCTCGGGCCTTTTGAATTCGAGCATAACGGCGATAACTATACCTCCAATAAGATAGACGTCGAAGTAGTGCAGGCGCAGGCATTGCCCGGGGCTTCTGGCGGGGGGCAGCAGGCCCGGCCTCAAGGCCGGCAGGAAGATTTGTCTTCTGACCTGAACGACAGGATATTTGTTATACTTGAGACTTCAAAGAACGAGATCTTCGTCAATGAGCTTGTAGAACTCTCGGTCAGGCTTTATGTAAATAAGCTCGGGGTGAGGGATATCCAGTTCCCTCAGATCGAGTCCGACGGCGTTTCCATCGGCCAGTTCAGCCAGCCCAAGCAATACTCTGAAACGATAGCAGGGGTAATTTATGACGTGATCGAATTCAAGACGACCGTTTTCGGGATCAGGCCCGGCGAGCCCAAGATAGGGCCTGCGACTATAAATTGCAATCTGATAGCTAAAAAACAAACCCGGAGGAAATCACCGTCGCTGTTTGACGATGACTTTTTCGGTTCGAATGTTTTTGATGATTTCTTCGGCAGATTCGAAACCCGGCCTCTGACACTTAACTCCCGGAGTGTGCCTGTCACAGTCAGGCCTCTTCCGGAAGAGGCGAGGCCGGACGGGTTCAGCGGGGCGATAGGCGATTTTTCTTTTGATGTTTCGGTCAATCCCATAGAAGTCAAAGTAGGGGACCCGATCACTATGCGCATGACTGTCAAAGGCAAAGGCAATATCAGCACCGTCAAGGTGCCTTCTCTGGAAACTACCAAAGATTTCAAAGTCTACGAGCCTCAGGTCAAACAGTCTGACGACCGCAAGGTCATGGAGCAGGTCATAATGCCCATGAACGCAGATATAAGGCTCATACCGGCCATACTTTTCAGTTTCTTTAACCCCGAAACGCAAAAATATGAAACGATCACGCGCGGACCTTTCGCAATATCCGTGACAAGGCCCGAAAAGGAAGAGGAATCGAAAGTAATAGACACAGGATCAGCCCGGATGCCTCAGTCCGGCAAAGATGAAAAGTTCGGCCGTGACATCATATTCATAAAGGAATGGGAAGGGTATCCAGCCAGAAAGGGCGCTTTTCTGGCCAGGGACGGATTTTTCATCTGGTTCCAGCTTATCGCGCTTTTGGCGTATCTGTGCCTGGCTTTGTATCGCGGCTGGAAAAGCCGCCTGAGCTGCGATGTCCGTTACGCAAGGAAACTTCAGGCTCCCGGGGTGGCTCGCTGCGGCATCGCAAGGGCGAAGAAATTGCTCAAAGACAGCAAGCGGCAGGAATTTTATGACGAGCTTTTCAATACCCTGCAGGGATATATGGGCGACAGGTTCCATCTTTCTTCCGGGAGCATCACTGCCGGGATAATCGATGAGATACTTAAACCGAGGAATGCGGATAGAGAGATACTGGAAAAACTGGCTGATATTTTCAGGGATTGCGATATGGCGCGTTACGCTCCGTCAGGTATCGAGCTGGAAAGCATGCACAAGTCCCTGTCTGACCTTGAAGATATAATAGATTATTTTCAGCGCAATAAAATATAGGGATCGGATATGAGCAGAAGATCAAAAACAAATCATCTTATGACTGTGTTTGCGCTATTGCTTAGCGTGCTAGTTCCAGCGTGTTCTTACGGGCAGAGCTTTAAAGAAGCAAACCAGCTTTATAAAGAAGGCAGATACGAACAGGCCGTCGAGTATTATGAATCGGCGTTAAAGCAGGGATTTGAAAGCGGAAATCTATATTATAATCTCGGCAACAGCTATTTCAAAAAAGGCGAGCTCGGCCGGGCTTTGCTGAATTATGAGCGCGCTAAATTTTTCATCCCGCATGACAGCGATCTTAGGTCTAATCATGATTTTGTCAGGTCTGCGCTCGACCTGCCTAAACGATACAGCCGGGAAAAATGGTTTTTCCGCTGGCTGGACAGGCTTTTCGACGACATGGGCGCCAACGGCCTGACGCTTTTGATATCAGCCATGTGGATCTCATTGCTCGCCCTTTTGTCAGCCGCGTTGTTCATGCCGGCATTAAAACGGCCCTCAGCCTGGCTGGGAGCGTTCCTGGCGGTATTTCTTATCATCTGTTCGATCGCGCTTGCCCGGAAGATAAGCTATTATGAACACGGAGCGATAGTGATCACGAAAGAAGCACAAGCTAAGTTCGAACCCGCAGACAGCGCTACCACCTATTTCAAGCTCACCGAAGGCGCATCCGTTATGATGATTGATCGCTCGCAGGATTGGGTAAAGGTCCGCAGGCCGGATTCCAAGATAGGCTGGGTTCAGGCCGCGAGTATCGAAAAGATCAAAAACTAGGGGACGCTTCTGGGAAGCGTCCCCTAGTTTTTGGTTCTTTTTTGAGGTATAATATCCCTATGACAGAGCTTATCTGGACACCTGTTATCGAAGAGGCTCAACTTAGGCCTGCCCATACTGCTGATACGCAAAAAGGGACCGGAGATCTATGCGATTTCGAACAAATGCCCTCATATGGGCTGCCCGCTGCGCACAGGCCTGCTTGAAGGGTATATACTTACCTGCCCGTGCCATGACTGGCGTTTTGACATAAGGACAGGTGAATTCCTTGACGCAAAAGAAATAACAATTCCGGTTTATCAGGTAAAGACTGACAACGGCAGGATTTTTGTCAAAGTGTAAGAGGAGGGAATATGGCAGATAAAAAAGTAAAGGTCTACGCATTGAGCACATGCCCGTGGTGCAGGAAGGCAAAGCAGTTCTTCAAGGATCACAATATCGAGATCGAAGCGATCGATTTCGATCTTTGCGACAGCCAGAAACAAAGAGAATGCCTTAAAGAGATGAAGAGTTACGGCGCAGGCGAATCATTTCCGTTCGTGATGATAGGCGATGAGGGCGTTGAAGGCTTTAACCCGGATAAATACTGCGAGCTTTTAGGTATTGCACAGTGAATCTAGAGCCCAGAAAAAACGCATTGAGATATTTTTTTCAGAAGATCGTTGATCCCCTGGGATATAAATTCAGCCCGGATTCGGAGCTTGTCGAATTTTGCCTTGAGCAGGAGGTATTGCTTGAGGCAAAACACGGCATCCCGTATTGTCCCTGCAAACGCATTTCAGACGACAGGGCCAGCAACATGAAAATAGTCTGTCCTTGCATACCTTTTAACCGCGGACATTTTGACGCGATGAAGCGCTGCTGGTGCGGTCTGTTCGTGCACAAAGACGTTACAGATCCCGATAAGCTGAAACAAATACCAGCAAGCCGGATTAGTAAAGGTTAGAGAATGTTAATAAAAGGCATAGACGCGTCTGAAATAGCGCCGGGAGGAATGAAGAAGGTCACCGTCGACGGCAAGCCAGTGGTCATATGCAATTACGAAGGCATTTTTTACGCGGTCGAACAGCGATGCAGCCATCTGGGTGCATCGCTCGAGATGGGGACTCTCGACGGATATATACTTACCTGCCCGTTGCATTATGCCCAGTTTGACATAAGAACAGGCCGCACTTTGAGCGGGCCTGTTCCCGTTGACCCGCAGCATCCCACCGCAGATCTTGTAAGTTTTAAAGTAGAACTCGCAGACGCGGCGGGCCAGTAACGTCCAAAAATCAAATCCAACAAGATAGAAAAAAGTCAGTAAAATGTAGAAATAACCTATTTCCCGAATTATATAACTGTTTTATAATAAAAGAAACCAAATAAAGGAGCAGGATATGGCTAGACCCAAGAATAACGAAAATAAGTTTTTCAAGGATCAGGATATGACTGAATTAGTCCGAAAAGTAGCGCGCGAATTATATGAGAAAAAAGGGTGCAAGCCTGGCCATGACCTTGATAACTGGTTAGAAGCGGAAAAATTGGTCAAATCAGGGAAAGCCTGAAAATATTTCTCGCCTGAATCACCCGGGGGTATTTCCCGGTATATTTCTCCGGCTGGGCATCAAGCCCAGCCATTTTTCTTTAGAGTGTTGAAATTTGTTTAAATAGTGCTATAATGACTTGTAATTAAGGAAAATTATGAAGGAGGATACGATGGCAGAGATGTTTCAGGAGAAATGGATGAAGGGCGTCGCAGTCACCACTACGTGCCTTGCCGTAATGACAGCGATAGCGGCGTCGCGGGGCACTGCGTGCGTGTCCAAGACACAGCTTCTGACCGCGGTCGAAGGCAGCAAATGGGCTTATTATCAGGCAAAAAGCATTAAGCAGAACCTGGCTGAAGTTCAAAAGAATTTATTCGAAGCGGAGATACTAGGCGCGGCTAATGAAGAGCAGAAAACGGCGTATGCGGATAAAATCAAAGCTGCGGCAGGCGAGATAAGCCGTTACGAGGATGAAAAGAATAAAATAATGAAAGAGGCTCAGGAAGTAGGTATAGAGAACGGTCTTTTAAATAAAAAAGGAACCAGATTTTCCGGGTCCGTTGTTTTTTTCCAGATAGGTATCATGCTTTCATCGGTCGCCGCGCTTCTTAAAAGAAAAGATATGTGGATAGCAGGACTTGTGTTCGGTGCAATAGCAATAGTGCTTCTGGTAAGCGGACTGATACTGAAACCTTTGTTATTTTAATATGTTTATAAGGAGGAGGCAAAAATGAAAACAGTCATTAAAGTTGCATTGCTGGCTGCAGGTTTGAGCGCGGGGTTCTGGGCGTGCGGCGGCCTGGCAGGTTATGCGCAGGAAGA
>JALOQI010000085.1 GCA_025453435.1 Candidatus Omnitrophota bacterium | reverse complement strand
GAGGGACAAGGATGAAAAGATATAAGGGCTTTACGCTGATAGAGCTGATGCTGGTGGTTGTAATAATAGGAGCGTTAGTCGCAATGGTAATGCCGCGGCTGACCGGCAGGGGCGAACAGGCCCGCAGCGCAGCTGCAAAGGCCGATATAGAGGCTAATATCGCAACAGGCTTAAAGCTTTATGAGCTTGATAACGGAGAATTTCCTCCGACGACAGAAGGCCTGGGGGCTCTTTTGACCAAGCCCGCCAGTGCATTGAACTGGCGCGGCCCGTATCTTGAAAAAAAGCCCGTAGACCCCTGGGGCAGGGAATACAAATATAAGTCTCCCGGCGAACACAGGCAAAGCGATTACGACCTGTATTCCCTGGGCAAAGACGGTGTGGAATCCGGCGATGATGTCGTCAACTGGGAATAAGAAAAAAGGTTTCACGCTTATAGAAGTGCTCGTCACTACAGCGGTGCTGGCGTTTGGCATAGTGTCTGTATTCCAGGCGCTTTTTATCGTAATGTCCGGCCTGAATTATATCTCAAGCTATCTGAACATTGTTCCGGCCGTTGATGAAAAACTCTGGGAAGTCAATGATGCTATCAGGCGTATCGGCCCGGGAGCGGGAATCGCAAGGCAGGGAGTATTCGATACCGCAGACGGCAAATATGATTGGGCTGTTTCCGTCAATCCGGCAGACACGTCCGCGGATCTTTATAAAGTGGATCTTTTAACTACCTGGACCAAAGCAGGCAGGAGTTCCAGGATTTCCAGGTGCGCGTATGTTTTCTATGAACCGCCGATCGGCAAATAACAGGGTTCCGGGCTTCACGCTCGTAGAACTGCTTGTGGTGACGGTAATAATGTCCGTCATAAGCATTGTGATATATTCCACGTTCTCTTCCGGAGCCAGGATATGGAAACGGACGAATTCCCTGGATTCGAATGAAGACGTAAATATGTTCTTCGACAGGTTCGGCCAGGACGTCGGCAACGGCTTCAATTTTACGGGCATAGCATTTGAAGGAAAGGCCGACAGGTTCCAGATCCCGACAATTGTAACCAGTGCAAGGATGGGTGCCAGGTCAGTGGGCCTGGCGGTTTATTCATGCTCTGATAAGGTGTTGTCGCGGTCCGTATCCGATTATTCGCAGATCTACGAAGAATCGCAGATCCCAGCGCGTAATTCCCTTACCGGGATTTCGGCATGCAAATTTTCATATTATCAGTTCGACCCTGAGAAAAAAGAGTATTCCTGGGTAGAGGAGTGGCAGAAAAAGAGTCTGCCGCTTGCAATAAGGGTGGAATTTGCGCTCGGCCAAGGTGAAAACCCGGTTTCGTTCATCAAAACAGTCAGCATTCCAGTAAGCAGCAAGGCAGACCAATGATAGCTACCAAAAACAGCCGAAGGCGTGCAAGCGTATTGATGATAGCTCTGTGGTCGCTGTTCATCCTTGCGAGCTTTGCCGTTATCCTCGGCCAGCAGGTCAGGCAGAAGATGGTGCTTTTGAAACGCCTGGAGGCGCGGGATGATCTCGGCAACATAGCAGAAGCGGCAGTAGGCCTGGGGATCGCACAGATAATTAAAATCGAAGACGCTCCGGCCTCGAGCTTGAAAGATGCATGGAGCATGAATCCTGATCTTAAGGATATTCCCATTGCAGACGGGAAGGCTTCTCTGGTCCGCCAGCTGCCTGAACCGGCTGCCGAAGACCAGAATCAAGGCTATGGGCTGGAGGATGAGGAAAGCAAGATCAATATAAATAAAGCTGATCTGCGGGTTTTGACAGCCCTAATGCAGGTAGTCCTGCAGGCTGACGAGACACAGGCCCAATCGCTTGCCGCTTCGATAATCGACTGGCGCGATGCCGACAGCGAGCTGACCGTACCTCTGGGCAGCGGGGAAGACTCATACTACAGAAATGAAAAATTCCCCTATGAGTCAAAAGACGCGCCTTTTCAGGTGCTGGATGAGCTTTTGCTTGTAAAGGGTTTTGATACGCAGACCTTTGAAAAATTGAAAAAATATATTACAATACACGGAAGCGGCCGCGTAAACATAAATACCGCAGCGCCTGCGGTCCTGTATTCTGTAGGATTTCCAAGGACGATCGTGGATACGGTCCTTTCAGTTCGCGCAGGCAAGGACAGTATTGCCGGTACGGAAGATGACTTTGTATTTCTGACGACTCAGGATGTGGTGCCTGAAGTTTCAAAGGCGACAGGGCTGTCACCGTCGGAAATGCTCACTTTGAATACTATCGCGGACCAGTATCTCACGGTAAAATCCACCGCTTTTATGATTACAAGCGTGGCTGTGTCAGCGAATCAAAAAGATACCGCTTCGGTGGGCTGCGTCATAGACGCCGAGGGGAAAATTCTCGCATATCAAAAGGTCAGGTAAACGCGATGTTCGGGTCACGTAAGAAAAAAGAGACGATTATAATAGCACTGGGAGCGAACTTCCTTAAACTGGGTGTTTTTCGCCAACAGGGCGCTAAAAAAGAACTTGTGAACCTGGTTTTTCGGGATATCCCGGGGACCTCTGACGCCGATATAGCGAAGGCTGTCACGGAGTCTATTGCAGGCCTGAAGGTCAAAGACGCGAACATTTCAATAGTGGTGCCCGCAGGAGTTGTTATTACTAAAAATATAGATGTGCCGTCTACTAATCCGGCTGAGATAAAAGAGATAACCAGCCTTCAGGCCGGCAGGCACACCCCATATTCCCGCGAAGAAATAATAGCCGACCATATTGACATAGGAGTGTATAAGAAAAATTACACCAAGATCCTGATGGTGATAGTGCCCTCCAAGATAATCAAAAAACAGCTGGATGTTTTGAGCAAGGCCGGCGTCAAAGCCGATAAGATACTCTTCGCCCCGGAACTGACAGCATGGTCTATCGGGAAAGTTTTGCGCCTGGACACAAACAGCCAGCCTGCCGCACTGCTTGTTGTGGACCGCGACACATGCGATTTCAGCGTCGTTCACAGGTCTAAATTGATCTTTGTGCGTTCCATACCTCTGGGCGCGGCGCTTCTTGCAAAAGAGCCCGATAAGAATAATGCCAGGCTGTGCGAGGAAGTTAAAAAATCTTTTGAGGCATACCAGGCGGAGGATGTAGAAAAAGCTCCTAAGGGTTTGTATGTTTGCGGCGCAGTCGATAAACTGGACACCGTAACAGCCATGCTGGAAGAGCTTACCAAGGTATCTGTTGCGAAGATACCGTATATGAAAAACATCGCAATGTCGAGGCCTGTGATAGAGTTCCTTTCGCACGACATTGGCGTTTCTTTCTTTGA
>JALOQI010000084.1 GCA_025453435.1 Candidatus Omnitrophota bacterium | reverse complement strand
AAAAAACCAAGACCGGCCCGTCAACTGACGAAGAAGTTTTGCGGTCCCTGGCCGAACAGCACGAATTGCCGAAAATGCTTCTGGAATACCGCCAGCTGATGAAGCTTAAATCCACATATGTGGACGCGCTTCCCCAGCAGGTCTGCGAGCATACTCAAAGGCTGCACACGACTTTCAATCAGACAGGCACGCAGACAGGCCGCTTGAGCTCCTCTAACCCGAATCTGCAAAACATTCCTATTAAGACAGAACTTGGGCGCAGTATTAGAGAAGCCATCATAGCTTTTTCCGATGACAGCGTGTTATTGTCCTGCGATTATTCACAGATAGAGCTTAGGATACTGGCTCATATGTCAGGCGATGAAGCTTTGATAGAGGCGTTCAAACAGGACGCGGATATCCACCGCAGGACAGCTGCGCTCGTATATGGCATTGATGAGAAGGATGTAACCGATGATATGCGCAATTCTGCTAAAAGGATAAATTTCGGCATCGTTTATGGACTGAGCGCTTACGGTTTGAGCAGGGACCTGGGAATCCCGGTGCAGGCAGCCCAGCAGTTTATCGATGCGTATTTTGCGACATACCCCGGAGTCAAAGATTATATTGGTACACAGATAAAAAAAGCCAAAGAATGCGGATTTGTCACGACGATTCTGGGCAGGCGCAGGTATCTACCCGAAATAAAAGACAGGAACATGGCAATCCGCCAGTTTGCCGAGCGCCAGGCGATCAATGCGCCCATACAGGGTTCTGCAAGCGATATGATAAAACTGGCGATGATTAAGATACACGGCGGGATGCTTGAGCAAAGATCCGGCGCGAAAATGATCCTTCAGATCCACGACGAACTCCTGTTCGACGTGCCGCAGAGGGATCTCAAAGCCTTCGCTCCGTGGGTCAAAGATTCGATGGAACATGTTATGAAGCTTAAAGTGCCCGTAAAAGTAGATGTTTCAGCCGGAAAAAACTGGAACCAGATGAAAAAAATGGGGACAGACCCCTATTTTTCAGAATCCGGGGCCTAATTTAAAAAATAGGGGCCTGTCCCCCGTTTTTACAGAGGAGGGTCAAAATGAAGATCGTCATGTGCGCGTCAGAGGTAGTGCCGTTTGCAAAAACAGGCGGATTGGCTGATGTGGCAGGAGCTCTTCCCGCGGCGCTTGAAAAAGCGGGCCACGAGGTTATAGTGGTCATGCCCGGATACAAGCAGGCCCATGCGCAGGCCGCTTCCAAAATAAAGCAGGTCAGGCAGGGGCTGTCTTTTGCATCCATCGGCAATGCCATTAAGGTCTATTTCATAGATCACGATTTTTATTTCAACAGGGACGCGCTTTACGGAGATAAATCCGGGGATTATATCGATAATATCGAAAGATTTTCGTATTTCAGCCGCAGGGCCCTGGAGCTTCTCAAAGAGATCGATTTTAAGGCTGATATAATCCACTGCCACGACTGGCAGTCAGCACTTGTGCCTGTGTATCTGCGCAGCAGCGCATATTCAACTGATCCGTTCTATAAGAGCATGAGAACGGTATTTACGATACATAACATCGGCTATCAGGGCATATTCAGCAAAGACGAATTTCCGAAGCTCGGGCTGTCCTGGAACTTTTTCGACATGGAAAGCCTGGAATATTATGACAATGTAAATTTTTTAAAAGGCGGTATCGCTTTTTCCGACGTGATCAATACTGTCAGCGACACATACAGCAAAGAGATCCGCACAAAAGAATTCGGTTTCGGGATGGAAGGGATCCTGGATAAGCGCAAAGATTCTGTATTCGGCATAATCAACGGGCTGGATTATTCCATCTGGGACCCGGCAAAGGACACTTTTATCCCAAAGCAGTTCTCGGCCAAAGACCTGTCGGGTAAAGCAGCGTGCAAAGAGGATCTGCAGAAACTTTGCAAATTCCCCGTAAAAAAGAATATCCCTCTGGTCGGCTGTGTATCAAGGCTTGCGCAGCAGAAGGGGTTTGACATTGTGGCAGAGGGGATAGATAAGATGTGCAAGATGGACCTGCAGATAGTTATCCTCGGCACGGGTGATGCTAAATATCATCAGATCATGGAATCAATGGTCAAGAAATATCCCAAGGTCATATCTTTGCATTTGAAATTCGACGACAGCCTCGCGCATAAGATATACGCGGGCTCTGATATTTTCCTGATGCCGTCGCGCTATGAACCATGCGGCCTGGGGCAGATGATAAGCATGAAATACGGCACTTTGCCTCTGGCGTTCAAAACAGGCGGACTCGCCGATACCGTTAATTCCGGCAACGGTTTTGTATTTGATAAATACAGCTCAGACGAGCTGATCAAGACCGTGAAAAAATCGCTTACGGCTTATCAGTCGGCTGACAAATGGTCGAAGCTGGTGTCAGCTGCGATGAAATGCGATTTTTCATGGCTTGAGTCTGCGAAAAAATATACACAGCTTTATGAAAAAGCTATTAGAAAATAAAAACAGGCTGGTGATAGGCCTTACAGGCAGTTTCGGCACAGGCAAAACCACTGTAGCCGGTCTTTTGCGCGAAAAAGGGTGCAAAGTCGTCGACGCCGATTCAATAGGCCATGATCTTTTGAAAAGCGGCACGACCGTTTATAAAAAGATCGCGGCATATTTCGGCAATGCTGTGCTGGATAAGGAAAAGGCGATCGACCGCAGAGCACTTTCGCATATAGTCTTTGCCGACGACGAAAAATTAAAGGCATTGAACGCTATTATTCATCCGGAGATCATAAAAAAGATCAAAAGCGAGATGTCAAAGGTTAGAAAGGGGGTTGTTGTGCTCGACGCCCCGCTTCTTCTGGAGGCGGGCCTACAGGGATTGACCGACAAAATTATAGTTGTGACCGCGACCCGCGCGAATCAGATAAAAAGGGTCCAGGCCAGGCTGCGTTTAAGCAAATCAGCGATAAACAGACGCCTGCGCATACAGATGCCGCTCGGAGACAAAGTCCGGATGGCTGATTTTATCATAGATAACAACGGTTCATTAAGTGACTTGAAAAAACAAGTGGAAGAAATAAGGAGGAAGTGGTGGACAAGTTAGACATAAGCAAACTTAAAGACATGAAAATAACCGAGCTGAACAAGCTGGCCAGGGAATTGAACGTCAACGGTTTCAGCGGCCTGAAAAAACAGGACCTGATATTCAAGATCCTGCAGGGCCAGGCTGAGAAAGAAGGCCTGATGTTCGGCGAAGGCGTGCTCGAAATACTTCCGGAGGGTTTCGGATTCCTGCGCTCACCGAATTACAATTATCTGCCGTGCCCGGACGATATT
>JALOQI010000005.1 GCA_025453435.1 Candidatus Omnitrophota bacterium | reverse complement strand
AAGAACGACAACATCATATGTAAGCACGCTGTCGACTATGCAAACGCCGTTGCGGTCGAGGATGTTGCCCCTCATGCCAGTCTGCGGTATAAGGCGGATGCAGTTCTTATCGCTGCTCTGGCGGTAGTGCCTTCCCTGCAATAACTGCATCCGGGAAAGCGCAGCAGCCAGGAATAAAAAATCAACCGCCATTAAAAAACTGAAGATCCTTGGCCTCATATTCACCACAGGGTTGTAAGGCTTACGCGCCGCAGCACGGGCCCAAGCCATATAAAAAGCAAAGCCGTACTTGCCGATTCAATAAAGCTGACGCGCAAAAAAGAACCGATAGGCAGATTCCCGGCTGATGTATACGGCAATATGCGCAACACAACCGCATTTACCAGCATCATAAAAAAAAGAAAAAGGCTTGATACAGCCGTAGCGTCAAACGATATCCTTTTTGACGCAGACGCAATAGCAATACACCACATGGGAAACAGTATAGTGCTCGCCCCGAAGGAACTCACCCCGAGGCTGTCCTTTAAAAGGCCGCACAAAGCGCAGAAAAAAACAGCCGATCTCAAATCCAGGAACAAACCGCAGGCCATGACCATTATCCATGTCAGATCGGGCCTTGCGCCGAAAAAGCTGATCCGGCTTATAAGGGTGGATTGCAAAAGCACTGCGCCGATTATCAGTGCCGCAAAAACTATTTTTTTCATTCGACTATTATTAAAACTTCCTCGAGGCTGGAAAGGTCCACTGCGGGTTTTATGACAGCGTACATGCCAAGGCCAGAAAAATCCCTGGCGATCGCGCTGACCGTCCCTATCAAAAGCCCTTTGGGATAGACCCGGCTCATGCCTGATGTGACTACGGTATCGCCCGTAACTATATCGCAATCTTTAGGCAGAAGTTTGAATATAAGGGAGCCTGAAAGAGATCCGCAAACAAGCCCCTCCTGCCTGCTCCTCTGGGTCCTTGCTGAAACATTCACACCCGGGTCGTTAATGAGCGTGACCTTGCTGGTCGACTGATTCACATCAGCCACCCTGCCGGCAAGGCCGAGAAAGCTTACCGAGGCCGCGCCCTTTTTTATGCCGCTTGCCGAACCCTTGTTAATTATTACCGTGGAAGCCCAGTTCGAAGGCTCTCTGCCTATGACTCGGGCTGCTATGACTTTATATGGCAGCTGCTGCTTGAGGCTAAGAAGATCCAAAAGGCGCTTGTTCTCTGTCTTTAATTCGTCCATTGCGATAAGATTACTGTTCAAATAATCCACGCGGCGGGCGAGCGTATTGCGCGCTGCGTAATTGCGGTGGTAAAAAAATATCCCGCTTATCTCTCTGCCGATGAGATCGCAAAGATAGAGCGGGGCTTTAAAAACCGACATTACGGGGGGCCTCAGGAAAGGCACAAAAAAAGCCAGCGCTAAAAGGGGGATTATGAAACCGAGGACGGCAAGTGTGGTTTTTGGGTTGAACCTGAACACATTAAAATTTCTCTATGAACGCATCTCGGATTTGACGGGGACAGTGACTTTTTTGAGATACTTCATCTCATTGAGGACCTTGCCGGTGCCGCACACAACTCCCGTAAGCGGGTCATCCGCGACATGGACAGCAAGGCCTGATTCTTCGGAGATGAGTTTATCGATGCCTTTTAATAAAGAGCCGCCGCCTGCCATGACTATTCCGTGTTCTATAAGGTCGCCCGAAAGTTCCGGCGGAGTGCGCTCGAGCGCTATCTTAGTAGCCTCGAGTATCGCGCGCAGAGGCTCCTGGAGAGCTTCGCGCACTTCTTCCGATGTTATCGTGACCGTCTTGGGCAGGCCTGCAACAAGGTCCCTTCCCTTGACTTCAAGAGTGAGCTCTTCCTGCAGAGGATAAGCCGAACCGATCTTTATCTTTATGTATTCGGCAGTGCGCTCACCTATCATAAGGTTATAGGTCTTCTTCAAGTATTCTATGACAGCCACATCCATTTCGTCGCCGCCGATCCGGATGGATTTTGAAAACACAATGCCGGCAAGAGATATGACTGCGATCTCTGTCGTGCCGCCGCCTATGTCTATTATCATGTTGCCGATAGGCTCTTGAATAGGCAGGCCGACGCCTATAGCCGCGGCAACCGGTTCTTCTATCAGGAACACCTCGCGGGCGCCTGCGCGTTCCGCTGAATCCTTGACAGCCCTTTTTTCGACTTCGGTTATGCCTGAGGGGATCGCAATAAGTATGCGCGGCCTGACAAGCACGCGGCGATGATGGACTTTCTTTATAAAATAGCGGAGCATTGCTTCGGTTATCTCGAAATCCGCGATAACGCCGTCTTTCATGGGCCTTATGGCAACTATATTTCCGGGCGTCCTGCCAAGCATGCGCTTTGCCTCTTCCCCTACAGCAAGCACATGGGAAGTGCCTTTTTCTATAGCAACTACTGACGGCTCGCAAAGCACGACGCCTTCGCCCTTTACGTAAACAAGGGTAGATGCGGTTCCAAGGTCAATGCCCATGTCATTGGAAAACAGGCCGAATATGTAATTCAATACTTTTTTTGAGATATCATTGAACTTACCCATACGGTTCTCCTTGTTGAGCCACACTGTTTCTTGATTCTAACAGGAATTAAACTGTATGTCAAATGAAAAGATACGAAATCCAACCCGTATTATGCCTCTGTTGTTGCGGGTCCTGCCTTGGGCTGTGATCCATGGCCGCTCACATTTTCAAGGTGCTGCTCCAACAGACCAAGTCACCCGCAACAAGAAAATCATAATATATAGGTTAAATTTCATCCAATATTATGGTATAGCTTGCATTACATCTATTAGTCGCGATGAAAACCTATAGGCGGTTTTACTTTTACAGGAGGCGGCTCAAGCAACTGTTTAATGGCCTGAAATACAATCGTAAACTGTTTGTCGTATTTGTTTTCCATTTCTTCTATCTTACGCTTAAGACCAGCATTAGTCAAAAGCATCCGGCGTAATTGAGTGAATGCACGCATGATCTGAATATTAACTGCGATTGCCCGATCGCTATTGAGAACACCCGAAAGCATGGCTATGCCTTGCTCAGTGAATGCTAAGGGCAAATGAGGTGAAAATTTTAAAAATCTAAGGTGGTCGCAATTTGCGACCACCTCTTCTTTTTCTTTCGCGGTCAATTGAAACATAAAATCTTCAGGAAATCGTTTTATGTTTCTTTTTACCTGTTCATTGAGCCGTTTAGTACGCACACAATAAAGAAGAGCTAAATCGCTATCCAGAAGGACCTTCTTACCGCGCAGTAACAGAATCTTACTTGTTATTAATTGCGTCGAGATTAAATCAGACATATTATATGCCCCCTTTCAACAATAATAGAACGTCCAAACACCAAAATCTCTCATTTATTTTTAAAGAAATTAAAACCCATCAATAATCAGAATTAAAGCTCAATGGTTGGTAAACGGGTGGCAAGGTGTAGTGGAGCAGGACCTGTGAGGTCTGGAGCGGGCATGGTTTGCTAGCACGTAGGAATTCAGGCAAGAGCGAAAGGCCGAACTGGAGTGAGTCCTGCACGCTGGGCAGGACGAACGAGCCTGCGGAACTACACCTTGACAGGACCCGTTTACCTGCTATTTGACTATTAGAGACCTGAGGACTTTGATGAAATCCGGGAAGGATTTGGAGATGCAGCTGATATCATCGATCGTGGTTCTGCCCTCTGCCGCAAGGCCCGCGACGATCATAGACATTGCGGTCCGGTGGTCGCCGAAACTCCTGACGCTTGCGCCGAGCATGACCGCTTTGCCGTGGATTACTAGATCTTCCGACTTTTTAGAGCGCTTAATCTCTATGCGGCAGCCCATTTTAGAAAGATTTGTTACCATAGAGCGTATGCGGTCGGTTTCTTTTACCCTTAGCTCCCCAACGCCTTTAAGCACGGTCTTTCCCCGGGCCAGGCAGGCTGCGACCATGATTATCGGCAGCTCATCTATCAGGCTCGGGATCTCTTTTGCTGTCACAGATACGGCTTTGAGGGGGCTATAACGCACCCTTATATCCGCGAAAGGTTCTGCAGAGACTTTCCTGTTTATGACTCGTATATCCGCTCCCATCCTGCGCATCACGGATAATATCCCTGTGCGCGTGGGATTGATACTGACCCGCTTTATCAGGATATCCGAGCCTTTAAGCAATGACGCGGCAACGATGAAAAAAGCAGCTGATGATATATCTCCGGGGATAATAATAGCTCCGGGGGATCTGAGCCTTTGGCCTCCAGAGAGAGAGATCGTCCCGGCTTTGCGCGTTATTTTTGCGCCGAACATGATAAGCATTCGTTCGGTATGGTCGCGGGTGGCTTGGGGCTCGATAACCCCTGTAATACCGTTTGCGTATAATCCGGCTAACAGAACGCAGCTTTTGACCTGGGCTGAAGCGACCGGCATGTGAAATATAATCGGCCGGAGATTACCGCCCGTTATCTTTAACGGCGGGAATTCTTCTTTGCCGGCTCTGCGGCTTTTGATCAACGCCCCCATAAGACGCAAAGGCCGGGTCACCCTGAGCATCGGCCTTTTCTTAAGAGACCTGCCGCAGACTATTTTTGAGTTGAAATCCTGGCCGGCTAATATTCCCAGAACTAGCCGCAAAGTAGTCCCGGATTCTCCGGCATCCAAAGATCCTTTTGCAGGCATCAGGCCGAAAAGGCCTTTGCCGAAAACTTCCAAAGAATTCTTATGCTGTTTTATTTTTACGCCGAGGCTTCGAAAAATGCGCAGGGTTGCGGCTGAGTCATCGTGGACGGGGAAATTCGATATAGATGTGAGGCCGTCGGCCAGGCTTGCGATCATAACAGCCCTGTGGGCTATTGATTTATCCCCGCCGGGGAGCATCGTTCCCTTTAGGCCGGATGAAGACTGCGTTACGGAAAAAGACATCAATTATTTTTGGATTACCGAGTCGCCTTCGGAAATTTTGTCTTTCAGCTCAGGATATACAAATCCGGCTGCTGACATTGTCTCGTGGACTTTTTCGACTTTAAGTTCACCGATGGCCTTGTTGTTGCGCTGGACCGAAAAGATCATACCCGGAGTTACCCCGTCCTTAGAGCCGAGATTTATCACAGCGAACTTGTAATCTTTATTCAGCACAAGGACCCTCCCGGCCAGAGGTTTCGAAGCCGAAGCTTTAGACGCCGCTTTATTCACGCTCTCTTTTTTATTAGAGCCTTCAGGAGCATCGGGCGTGACCACGATCTTGCCCAGCTCGACATTGCCGGACTTTTCTTTCTCTTCGCCGGCTTTTGCCTTGGTTTCGAGTTCGGCCTTTTTAGACTCAACTGCCTTGAGCTGAGATTCCATTTCCTTCAACCGCTTGTCATAATCTTTTATAGTGTTCTCGGAATCGCTGAGCTTCTTGGCCAGATCAGAAGCAAGGCCCGTTTGTTTGGCCAGATCAGCCCTGAGCTGATCGAGCTTTGCCACCGCGTCTTTTCTGGCAGACTGCTCTTCGCTAAGCCTGCTGTTCAGACGCGACATCTCGTTATTGGCCCTGTCCAGGCTTGACTCAAGGCCCGATATCTGAGTGGCCTTCTGCTCTATTTCAGACTGGGCGTCCCTGTATTTCCTGCTCATGGCATCCAGATCCTGCCCTAATTGAGCGCTTTTATCCTGCTCTTTTTTGAGCATGTAATAACCGCCGGCGCCAAGGGCTATAGAAATAATAAGCAGTAATATAACAAGGACTTTTAAACCCGTATTATGTCCGGCCATCTCATTCCTCCTTAAATTTAACGCGCTCCGACCCTTATACCGGTTTACTATACCAACTGCTTCTGGAAAAATCAAGCGAAATCTTCAGTCAGACGATGCCTGCTTTACCGCGTCCGAGAATTCCTTCGGCGTCTTTGTCTCGAACTCCACGAATTTGCCGCTTCCGGGATGGATGAATCCGAGGTATTTCGCATGCAGTGCCATTCTGGCAAACTCTACCTGCCTGCCGTATTTGGTGTCTCCCATTATAGGATGGCCTATATATGAAAGATGAACCCTTAACTGATGAGTCCTTCCGGTATACGGTTCGAGCTCCAGAAGGCTCAATGTTTTAGAACGTTTTAGAGTGCGGTACCGCGTCTTTGCGTATCTGGCGTTCACTCCCGAGGAAACCGCCATATGTTCGCGTTTTTTCGGATGCCTGCCGATGGACAGCTCGATGACGTTCTCGTCATACTCCACCCTCCCCTTGACAAGCGCCACATATTTTCTTTTTATGGAATGGTCGGCGAACTGCGCGGCAAGCGCGTGATGCGCGGGATTGTTCTTGGCTATTACAAGAAGGCCCGAGGTCTCTTTATCCAGCCTGTGCACTATGCCGGGGCGCAAAGGATTGACGGTCGAAAGATGTTTGAACCTGAACAACAACGCCTGGACAAGCGTGTGAAGCGCGTTCCCGGGCGCCGGATGCACGACAAGGCCCGGGGGCTTGTTAACCACAGCCAGGTCCGCGTCCTCATACACGACCTCAAGCGGGATATCCTCTGCTACGAGCGGCTGATCTGGCTTGTGCTCTTCGACCGTAAGGTCAATATGGTCAGCGCCGGCTACTTTATAATTAGGCTTGCTTACGGTTTTGCCGTTGACCTTAACGAAATCCTGCCTCATCATGCTCTGTATTGCGGTCCTGGAGAGCCCGAGATTCGAAGCTTTCGAGAAGGCCATCAGGAATACGTCAAGCCTCCGGCCCGAATCTTCAGGCGCTACGGTAATAGTATAGTTGTTCATGATTTTATCGGGTTCGATCGCCGCAGGAGCAGCCATGCCAGCATGCATGCGCCTATTGTGATTGCGCTGTCGGCTACGTTGAAGACAGGCCAGTAAAAATGCGGGTGAATGTGGACGTCAAGAAAATCTATCACGCAGCCGAACATCATCCTGTCTACGAGATTTCCCAGGGCGCCTGCCAGGATCAGCGAAAGAGCTGTTCTTTGTGCCGTTGAAGCTTTTTTAATTTGATATAATATCAGAACCGCCGCTAACACAGTAGCCGCCACAAAAAAAACCGTCTGGCCTTTTAATATCCCGAACGCGGCACCGCGGTTGTACACGAGGGTCAGATAAAAAAAATTTTTTATTACCGGGACAGGCTGCCCGGTCTGGAGGCTGTGCACAAAAAAAATCTTGGTCAGCCGGTCGAGGACGAGGATAGCTGTGACGATAAAGAATACCATGAAGTAAGAAACTACTTCTTCTCTCTTTTCTCCTGGCACTTCACGCAGAGGCGGGCATAAGGTATGGCCTTCAACCGTGTCTTAGCGATAGGCGACTTGCAGTCTTCGCAGACGCCGTAACTGCCGTCTTCTATTTTTTTAAGCGCGTCACCGAGCTCAGAAAGTATTTTTCGCTCGCTCGATACAAGGCCGAGAGAAAATTCCCGGTCATAAGCGTCCGTAGCCACGTCCGCCATATGGTAGGTATAGCCTGAGATGTCCCCGGATGCGTCTTTCTGGGACTTCTTAATGGTCTCCTCGGAGGCATGGTCTATGGCGTCGAGGACTTCGCTCTTGCGCTTCAAAAGCAGACTTCTGTATACGCCCAAATCTTTTTTATTCAATTTCTTTTTCAATTTACTTGCCTCCTTGAATGGCTGCCAGACACTTATCGCAAAGCTGGCTGTGCTGGGGATCGCTCCCGACCGAAGCCGAGTAATTCCAGCACCGCTCGCATTTATTCCCGTCGGCTTTATGCACCTCGAATGCGATATCCGTCAGATCCGCTTGCGCCTGCGCGGATGATTCCAGCTTGCCGGCCATGCTGACCGAAACGCCCGAAACCTTGAAAATCTCAAGCAGATCGGTTTTTAAACTCTCTAAATATGTATACCGATTTCGGTCATTTGTCAATATATTTATTTTTGCGTCAAACGAACTTCCGATCTCGCCTGCGGCGCGTTTTTCTTCCAGCGCTTTTGTTACTGCGGGTATCATAGCTATTACCGCGCTTAACCGGTCGGTGGCAGCGGGATTGGATTCAGGCCACCGGGCAAGATGCACGCTTGCTATCCGGCTGTCTTTTTTTGAGCGCGGCATTGCCTGCCAGATGTCTTCGGAAGTGAATACCAGGATAGGCGCCATCATCCTGACAAGCGAACCCAGGGCTTCATATATCGCGGTCTGAGCGGACCTGCGCTCCGTTGATTTAGCGCCGGCAGTGTAAAGCCTGCCCTTTACCATGTCCAGATAATACATGGACATGTCTTCATTGCAAAAATCATATAATCCTTTATACGCTTTATGAAATTCAAAACAGTCATACGCCTTCTCCACCTGCGCTTTGACGTCTTCGATCCGCTTGAGGATCCATTGGTCCAGCATGCGAAGATCGTCGTAGGCAACAATATCATCGTCCGGCGAAAAATCGTAGAGATTGCTCAGGATAAACCTTGCCGTATTGCGTATCTTGCGGTAAGCCTCCGACAGGCGCGCAAGGATCTGGGTCGAAATGCGGATATCCTCGTTGTAGTCGCTTGACGCTACCCAGAGCCGCAGTATATCCGCGCCTGAATTCTTTATTATATCGTTGGGTGCAATTACATTTCCGAGAGATTTCGACATCTTCCTGCCGTCGCCGTCCACTACGAACCCGTGTGTGAGGACCGATTTAAAAGGCGGCCTTTCATCCACGCCCATTGACACCCACAGCGACGCCTGGAACCATCCGCGGTGCTGATCAGAGCCCTCCAGATACAAAGAACACGGAAGCTGCTTTATATCCTCGCGCTTCTTCAGCACAGCCTGGCTGCTGGCGCCTGAATCAAACCATACGTCGAGGATATCGACGCCTTTATCGAACTTCGTGCTTTTGCATTTTTTACACGAAAATCCCGGAGGGATAAAATCTTCGACCGGCCTGATGAACCAGCTGTCAGTGCCTTCGGTATTGACATATTTCCTGAATGCATCGATAACCGAGGGTTCAAGGAACTCATCTTTGCAATTCGTACAGATCAAAGACGGGATCGGCACGCCCCAGTACCGCTGGCGCGAAAGGCACCAGTCAGGCCGCAATTGGACCATTGCCGAGATCCGCTCTTTGCCGGCCGCAGGTATGAATTCGATGTCTGTTTTGATAGCATCGAGAAGTTTATTGCGCAAGCCTTTATGGTCAATGTTCAGGAACCACTGGTTTGTAGCGCGGAAAATGACCGGGTTCTTGCATCTCCAGCAATGCGGATACGAGTGACGGATATTCTCAGCCAGAAGAAGCGAGCCCAGGGCCTGAAGCTTTTCGATAATGACCTTATTGGAATCATATACGTTCATTCCGTTGAATTCACCGGTTGACGCATCGAATTTACCCTTGCTGTCGACCGGCATAACGATCTCGAGTTTATGCCTCATTCCGGTAATATAGTCGTCAGCGCCGTGGCCGGGAGCCGTGTGCACAAGGCCTGTGCCGTCTTCGGACGAAACATAATCAGCCGATACAACTTTACCCGTCCTCGATACGAACGGATGCTCGTATACGACGCCTTCGAGCTGGGCGCCTTTATATTCTTTTATAAGCTTGTATTCTTTGATGCCCATTGACTCCAGCACCTGCAGGCGCACATTTGCTATCACGAGGCTGCCCTTATCCGTCTTGATATAAGAATACACAAAGTCCGGGTTGACTGCTACTGCCACGTTGGCCAATAATGTCCATGGAGTAGTGGTCCAGATCACAAGAAAGCTGCCGTCGCCAAATTCCTTAGAGCCCGTGATTTTGAATTTCACATAAACCGACGGCGATGTGTGGTCTTCATACTCCACCTCTGCCTCTGCCAGAGCTGTCTCGCACCTGAAGCACCAGTTGACGGGCTTGAGGCCCCGGTACACATAGCCTTTTTTCACAAGATCGGAAAACGCGCCCACAATGCCGTCCTCATACTCGCGGCTGAGCGTCAGATACGGATTATCCCAGTCGCCAAGCACCCCCAAACGCTTGAACTCCTCTTTCTGTATGCCGACGAACTTCATAGCGTAATCGTGCGCTTTTTTTCTGAATTCCACCTGGTCTATCTGATATTTATTTATCTTGAGCTCTTTGAAAAGCGCGTGCTCCACAGGCAGGCCGTGGCAGTCCCATCCGGGCACATAGCCCGAATCAAACCCCCGCATAGTTTTGTATTTGACGATAAAATCCTTGAGGGTCTTATTGAGCGCGTGGCCTATATGTATATTGCCGTTGGCGTACGGCGGGCCGTCGTGCAGGATATATTTAGGAAGGCCTTTTGAACTCTCGCGGATCAAACGGTATAGATCGGCGCTCTGCCATTTTTGAAGGAATTCAGGCTCCCTTCTGGGCAGATCGCCTTTCATCGGAAAATCGGTCTTGGGCAGGTTTAAAGTATTTTTGTATTCCATGGTTTATTTTATATATTTTCCTATGATAGGCGCCAGGTCCTTTTTTATCTTTGCAGGTATCATCTTCCTGTCGGTGACTATCGCGTTTTTCAGAGCAGAAGAACAACCGCAGGCCGGCCTTTGGGGCATATCGCGCAAAACCGCTTTTATTATGGCTTTTGAGCGGTCCACGTTTTTCATTAGATTCCCGATGACCATCTCAAGGGTGACCGGCTCCTCGGACTGATACCAGCAATCGAAATCAGTTATAGCGGCAAGCGTAACATAACAGATCTCGGCCTCGCGCGCAAGCTTTGCCTCTGACATGTTGGTCATGCCTATGATGTCCATGCCCCAGCTGCGGTACAGATTTGATTCTGCCCGCGTAGAAAACGCCGGGCCTTCCATTGTTATGTACGTGCCTCCGTCGTGCACGTTGAATCCGAGGGATTTTACGCTTTTATACACCCGGCTGCGCAGTTCGCTGCACACCGGATCTGCCAGGCTGACATGGGCGACAATGCCGTTTTCGAAAAAAGTCATCTTCCTGGCCTGATTCGTGCGGTCCACGAACTGATCCGGCAGAACGAAATCGAGCGGTTTGAGCTCTTCGCGCAGGCTGCCGCATGCCGTTACGGATATTATCTGCTCTACGCCCAGCGCCTTCATCGCGAATATGTTCGCCCGGTAATTTATCTCGCTGGGATTTATCCTGTGGCCTCTTGCATGCCTGGGCAGGAACACGACCTCTCTTCCTTCCAGAGAGCCCACGGTAAATTTATCAGACGGCGAGCCGAAAGGCGTTCGGGCCTCTATTTCTTTTTTTCCGGTGAAACCTTCGATGTCGTATAATCCGCTGCCGCCTATTATCCCGATCCGT
>JALOQI010000083.1 GCA_025453435.1 Candidatus Omnitrophota bacterium | reverse complement strand
GGATTATTTCAGGCGTTAAAAGAGTGCCGTTGGTCCCCAGAACCGGCCGCAGGCCGGCTGATTTAGCATACGAGATCAGCTCGAATATATCCGGCCGCATCAGAGGTTCTCCGCCGCTGAGGATTATTATCTTAAACCCGGCTTTGGCTATTTCTTCCAGAAGGGCTTTGCCTTCCTGAGTCGTAAGCTCCTGAGGATCCTTATCGCCTGCGTCGCGGTAACAGTGCTCGCATTTGAGATTGCATATCTTTGTGGTGTTCCAGGAAATTATCATTTAAATATTATCCTTGCCGCTTCCATTGCGTGATAGGTTATTATTATGCCTGCGCCTGCGCGCTTTATGGACGTAAGTATCTCAAGCACCGTGCGATTTTCGTCTATCCAGCCCATTTTAGCCGCAGCCTTGACCATTGCGTATTCTCCGCTGACATTATATGCGGCTATCGGGATATTGAACCTGTCCTTTGCCTTTGAGATTATATCCAGATACGCAAGCGCAGGCTTTACCATTACGATATCGGCGCCTTCCTTTATATCGAGCTGTATCTCATGCATGGCCTCTCTGGAGTTCGGAGTGTCCATCTGATATGCCCTGCGGTCGCCGAATTTCGGCGCTGATTCAGCGGCCTGGCGGAACGGCCCGTAAAAGGCTGAGGAATATTTAGCGCTGTATGCCATGATCGGACAGTCTGAAAAATCATTTTCATCCAAAGCCTTGCGGATCGCTTTGACCTGGCCGTCTGCCATTGCGGAAGGAGCTACAATATCAGCTCCGGCGTTCGCATGGGAAACAGCGGTTTTAGCCAGCAACTCCAGCGTCGCATCGTTATCGATGCATACATCTTTGCCCGCCTTTTTCTTTATCAAACCGCAATGGCCGTGCACGGTGAATTCGCAAAGGCATACGTCGGTTATTACAAGGATCCCGGGCACTTTGTCTTTTATCCGCGCGCATGCCTTCTGCACGATCCCGTCCGGGGCATAGGCCTGGCTAGCCAGTTCATCCTTTGAATCAGGTATGCCGAACAACAGCACTGCCGGTATGCCAAGAGCCTTAGCTGACTTTACTTCATTTATCAGGTTATCCACTGAAAGCTGGAAGTTGCCCGGAAGCGACGGAATGCTTTTCTTAATGCCTTTGCCTTCCCTGACAAAAAAAGGCATGACCAGATTATCCACGCAAAGATCGGTCTCCCTGACAAGCCTTCTGAAATTCTCGTTCTGCCTTAATCGCTTAGGCCTGGATGCATGCGGATTCATATCGCTTCTCCCGGATTCGATCTTATTTCATCATCAGTAAGATAACATGCAGGGTCTTCCTGCCACATATCGCCGTGCACAGCCTCTGCCCTTATTCTGAAATTAGCGTTGCAAAGCTGTAAATACTTGCATTTTGCGCACCGGCCTTTAATAAAATCTTTTCTGTCTTTGAGCCGCTTCATGACCTCGTCGGAGGTATCCATCCAGATCTGGGAGAATTTGCGCTTTTTAACATTTCCGAATGTATATGACTGCCAGAACTGGTCTGCGTGCACATTTCCCCGGTTGTCGACATTAGCTATAGCGATGCCTGAAGCATTGCCTTTGTTGTATTTTAAAAGTTCCAGTATCTTCGCGGCCCTTTGCGGGTCTTTTTTCAAAGCCTTGATATAAAGATATATCGCGTCCGCGTGGTTATCCACTGTCAGGACTTCCTTGTGTATGCCTCTCTCAAACATGGATACTGCCCAGCCGCAGATAGAATCTATGCATTCGCGCATATCTTTGCGCGGCAGGTCGTCCTCGGTCATGGACGAGCCTCTGCCCGAATATACCAGATGATAGAAACACACGCGGTCGATATCCTCGTCTTCCACAAGCTTGAATATATCTTTTATGTCAGGATAGTTGTGCTTGGTTATGGTGAACCTTAAGCCCACTTTTTGCTTTACCGCGACCAGATTGCGTATGCCCGCCAGGGCCAGCTTGAACGCGCCTTTTTTGCCGCGAAACATGTCGTTACGTTCGCCTATGCCGTCCAGGCTGACGCCCACGTAATCTATCTTGCCTGCTTTTATCTTTTTCGCAAGAGCCGGGGTTATCAGCGTGCCGTTTGTTGAGATCACCGTCCGAATATTATGCCCGTGCGCGAAATCATTGAGCTCGAACAGGTCTTTGCGCATCAGGGGCTCGCCGCCGGAGAACAGAAGCACGGGAACGCCGAAAGACTCCAAGTCCAGGATCATGTCCTTGGCATCCTGCGTCGAAAGCTCATCCGTGTATTCGGTATTGGCAGAATTCGAATAACAGTGTATGCACGAAAGATTGCAGCGCCGGGATACGTTCCAGACCACTATCGGCCTGCGGGTCTTCCATGTCATATCTTTGCGGTATCTGAGCTCGTCTCCGTATGAGGGCAGGTCGCACAAAAGCTTTGTGATGCTGATCATTTTTTCGCTCTGTATTTATTAGTGACAGCCTTTGTAAGGCCGTCGAGTGTGAATTCTTTTGCCTCTATATATACTTTAAGGCCGTATTTACGGGCAGTCTCTGATGTGACCGGGCCTATCGAAGCGGCCTTGAATTTATTCTTTCCCGAAAATATCTCTTTTTTCGAGAACGCCTTGAAGAAACCCTGCACGCAGGACGAGGAAGTGAATGTGACAAGGTCGAATTGCTCGAGATACCGCGCTTGACCGAACTTATCTTTGCGCAATTCCGCTTTATACGCAGGAATGACTTTCACGCGGCCGCCAAGGGCGCAAAGGCCGTCAGGCAGGACATCCCTCGCCTCCTGCGCGCGCACTATAAGAATATTGGCGCCCTTCACGCCTGTTTTTTTCAAAGCCGCAAGCAGGCCTTCCTGGGTATATTCTTTGGGCGAAACGTCATTACGGATCCCTAAACATTCGACCGCCTCCTTCGTCTTAGGGCCGATCGAAGCGACTTTGACCCCCTGAAGGCAGCGTATATCCATTTTGAGCGCGTCAAGCCTGTCTTTAAAGAATCTCACCCCGTTGCGGCTTGTAAATATCAGCCAGTGGAAATCTTCTATCTGGCGTATGGCCGCATCGAGCGGCTTATAATCGTCGAGCGGCTTTATTGATATCATCGGCAATGATGCGCAATCGGCACCCAGATCGGACAGCGCACCGGATAATCGGCTGTTGTCCTCGGCAGGCAAAGTGACAAGTATGCGTTTTCCGAACAGAGGCTTTTTCTCAAACCACGAAAGCTTATCCCGCAACGAAACCACTTCCCCGACCACCAGTATTGCAGGCGGCGTGATCCGGGCTTTGCGCACCTTTTGCATTATGTTTGCGAGAGTGCCGCTTACAGTCC
>JALOQI010000082.1 GCA_025453435.1 Candidatus Omnitrophota bacterium | reverse complement strand
TTTATATCCTTTATCCTGCGCGACGTCAGCTGCCAGATCGATCAATTCCCGCAGATCCTTAGGCAATTTTTCAATGTAGTTTTTCATGGCCTCGGGTGATACATCTTATGTATGGTCTTTAATCTGTCCTTGTTCACGTGCGTATATATTTGCGTTGTGGCTATATTAGAATGCCCCAGCATCTCCTGGACAGAGCGCAGGTCAGCACCGTGCTCAAGAAGATGGGTTGCGAACGAATGCCGCAAGATATGCGGCTTCATCGGTTTTTTGATCCTGGCCTGCCTGGCATAACCCTTGATCAGTTTCCAGAAAGACTGCCTGGAAATGCCCGAGCCCAGCCTGCTGACAAAAAGCCGGTCGCAGGATTTGTTTTTGACAAGCTTGGGCCTGACGCTTTGCAGATATCTCTCAATGCTCAAAACGGCCTTTTTGCCCAGCGGCACGACCCGTTCTTTATTGCCTTTTCCGATGCACCGCAAAAAACCCACTTCCAGATTTATATCGTCCACCTTCAGGTTCACTGCCTCTGAAACGCGCATTCCGGTAGCGTAAAGCGTCTCCAGTATCGCCCTGTCCCTTATTCCCTGCACAGTGCGCAGCTGCGGCTGGGCTATCAAAGCCTCTACCTCGTTGACCGAAAGCGTCTCGGGTATTTTTTTCCAGAGCTTCGGAGAATCTATCAGGGTCGTGGGATCTTCTTTTATAATGCGCTCGCGCACCAAAAATCTGTAAAACATGCGTATAGCCGCAAGCCTGCGCGCGATCGAATTAGCGGCTATGCCGCGGTCCTTTTGAAAGAACATAAAGCCGATTATGTCGTTCTTGGATGTGGCTGATACGGACTTTATTCCTTTCTCCGCCAGGAAAGCCGCATAGCTTTCAAGATCCTCGCGGTAGGCCATGATCGTGTTCTTGGCGAGGCCGCGCTCGACCAGGAGGAAATCCAGGAATGAATCTATGAATTCTTTCATATTTTTTATATATAACTGTTGCGGGGCCTGTCATGGTTTCTTATGGTGGTCTGTCCTGTTTCCGCATCACCGCTCGTGTGCCCCGCCGAGGCACACTCGCTCTAGAAAATGCTCGCTCTCACCTGCTTCGCTTTACCTTGTGATCCCTGGCCGCTCGCATTTTCAAGGTGCTGCTCCAACAGGCCATACCACCTTCAACATCACAACTACGAATACTACACTATTTGATGCCACCCGCGCGATGGTTAATTATAAGAAAGGGTTGTTCCGGCGTTCCTCGCCTATCGTGGTCGCGGGGCCGTGGCCCGGGTAAACGATCGTATCATCCGCCAGGTTCAAAAGTTTATCTTTGATCGAGCCGATCAGGGCTTCCTGGCTGCCGCCAAGGTCTGTGCGGCCTACGCTGCCTGCGAACAACGCGTCTCCGGTGAAGACTATGTTGTTCACTGGCTTTTCAACCAGAAGGCTTATGCCTCCTGCCGAATGGCCCGGAGTATGCAGCACTTTTAAAACGATGCCCGCTGAATCTATGCGTTGGCCGTCTTCAAGAAGCTGTATTTTGTTCGTCACCTTGAAGGATATCCCGAATATAGCCGCAAAATTTTTTCTTGAGTCGGTTAACATCGGCGCATCCAGCTTGTGCACTGCAACCGGCACTTCAAAAAAACTGTCGGCGCCTATATGGTCATAATGGCCGTGAGTGTTTATGACAAGAGCCGGTTTTAAACGGTGTTTTAAAAGTATCTTTTTTATCTCTTCGGGCTCGTCTCCGGGATCTATGATCACGGCATCCCCGCCTTCTTTAGCCGCTATGACATAACAGTTGGTCTCAATGGGCCCCACAACTAAAGTTTCGCAGATCATTGCAGAAGATCCTTAACATTGTTGTACTGAAGAGAACGCATGATATCCCGTTTGATGCGCTCGGCCCGGACAAGGTTTGAGTCGCTATTGTTGGAATAAAGGTCCTGGCTGATATCCGCTTTTAATTGCGCCATATCTCTTAGATATTGATCGACCAAGCTCTTTTTATCCTCCGGAAGCAGATTTTTCATCTCAGCCAGATTGTTTACAGCTTCCTTAACGCAGTCCAGCTGCCTGCGCATGCTGGGCGAGAAATCCGAGAGGCTGTCGATCAGTTCATCGTGCCAGCTGCTCCAGTATGTGTAATACTGGCGGTAGGCGTCGCTTTTGCTTACGCCTGATCTATCATACGCTTCAGGCGACAGGACCATGTTCTGGACCGGCTGTTCCTTTTTCTTGGGTTTTCGCGTGAACTTGCGGGCAAAAGCCTCGCAGCCGCATAACGAAACAACTACGCATAAAAAAATAACCGGCGCGACTGCTGTTTTAACAAATTGATGCCTGAATGCTTTCATCGCTCCTCCAGCATATGTTTGAACTGGCTCTCGTTAATTACGGCTATCCCGAGCTGACGGGCTTTGTCATATTTCGACCCGGGGTTTTCCCCGACGATCACAAAATCGGTTTCTTTGCTGACGCTTGAAGACGGCCGGCCTCCTGACTGGCGGATTAGCTGCTCGGCCGCAGGCCTCGACATGCCGCTCAATTCTCCGGTAAACACGACTGTTTTACCGGTAAAGATGTTTTCTTTTACGGATGTTTTAACGGCTGTCATATCAACGGAGTACTTTTTAAGATCCCGGATAAGCTCTTTGGTCTGCCGCTGAGAAAAAAAATCCGTTACGGACTGCGCGATAACAGGCCCTATTTCATAGATCGATTCCAGCTCGCCTTTTGAAACCTGCGATAACGCATCCATATTCTTGAACCTGTCAGCCAGGACCTCGCTGGCCTTTTCTCCCACGTGCCTGATGCCCAGAGCGTAAACCAGGCGGGAAAGCCCGGCATTTTTGCTCTTTTTTATCGCGGCAAGAAGGTTATTTACCTTTTTTTCTTTAAACAGCTCAAGCGAAGAAAGTTCTTTTCCGCTCAGGCTGTAAACATCAGCCAGATTTTTCACCAGCCTTAGCCGGACCAACTGCTCCACCACTGATTCACCCATGCCTTCGATATCCATGGCTGTCCTTGATGCGAAATGCAAAAGGCTGCGCTGAAGCTGGGCCGGGCACGAAGGATTTATACAGCGCAAAGCCACATCCTCTTCTTTTTCCTTGACCACTTTTCCGCCGCATACAGGGCAGGATTTTGGTATAACGAAAGGTTTTGTCCCGCGCCGTTCAACGACCTTTACGATCTTGGGTATAACGTCGCCTGCGCGCTCGATAAGCACGCGGTCTCCTTCTCTGATACCAAGGCGCTCTATTTCGTCGAAATTGTGCAAAGTGGCGCTTTCGATAGTGACGCCTGCGCACTCGACAGGCGAAAGGTCAGCCGAAGGGGTCACAACGCCGGTCCTGCCGACATTGAGCTTTATCCTGAGAATGTCGGTTGTCGCCTGGCGCGCGGGGAATTTATATGCCACCGCCCATCGCGGGCTTTTGGCTGTGC
>JALOQI010000004.1 GCA_025453435.1 Candidatus Omnitrophota bacterium | reverse complement strand
ATGCCCATGTTGTGGCCGGCCGTTTGCGGAGGGCGAGGCCCTGGGCGGAGGGGACCATGGGCAAAACGGTTGACCTTGACGCGGCCCCCCGCGGCCTGGTGGCGGCGGTGATCCGCCAGGCGGTGCACGACGCCCAGCATGGGGCGGAGCGGTGCAACGGGGCTTGTAACCCTGAGGCCGGCGCCCATGCATGCCGGGCGGACGCCCTGGCCTTTCTACGCGGCCGGCTTTGCGCGGACGAGCCGGCTGATAAGGCCGTCGGGTTATTACAGATTAAAGACAAAGCGCCTGCGCAATTTCATTTCATACATGCTTGGCCGATACGGCGGCAGTTACAGGCGGATGAAAAACGTCCCGCTGGGCAGGCTGCGCGATGAGTTTTTGTCAATAAACGGCATCGGCCCTGAGACGGCGGATTCTATCCTTTTATATGCCCTGGGCAAGCCCGTATTCGTTGTGGACGCTTACACAAAAAGGGCGTTCGCGCGCCACGGATTTGTAGCGCAAACAGCCGAATATCGGGAAATACAGGCTGTCTGCATGAAAAGCCTTCCCTGTGACGCTGAAATGTTTAACGAATATCATGCGTTGATAGTAAAACTCGGAAAAGTTTATTGCCTGAAAAATAACCCCAGATGCGGACAGTGCCCTTTAAAGAATGAAAAATAAAATTAAGCATATTATATCGGCTTTTTTGATCCTGCTATTGCCGGCGATCGCAGCCACCCGCGTTATGGCCCGGGACGATAGCGCTGCCGGATTGCCGCGCTACGAAATAAAAGCGTCCGTTGATACCGGGCTTAAAAGTATCGACGCTTCACAGACGGTCACCTTTACCAATAACTACAGCCTGCCTGTATCCGAGTTGTTTTTCCATATCTATCCGCACAGGAAGTATACAAAGAAAGAAATACGCGGGATGTCGCGATACGCCGGGTATTTTAAGGTAAATCCTTATCCCGAAGGTTTTCAATCGGGCGACCTCAAGGTCAAAGAAGTTTTATGCCAGGGCAAGCCGCTTTCCTTTAATATAGAAGGCGAGGATCAGACCATACTTAAAGTAGATCTGCCCCAGGCGGTTGCCAAGGGCCATTCAGTAACCGTTGATATATCTTTTTCCGTGCGCATGCCCCATTCGTACGGAAGATTCGGCTGGCACAGGAATATAACCGCCCTGACCAGGTGGTATCCGATCCTGAGCGTATATGATGATGCCGGCTGGCATAACTATCCTTTTTATATCTTCCATCAGCCTTTTTTCAGCGACGCGGCGTATTACAGGCTGGAGGTCACTATAGAGCAAAAACAAAAGGTTATATCCGGCGGAGCCGCCCCGGAGGAAACGATCAACGCAGACGGCACAAAGACCCTTGTTTTCAAGCCCGGGCATCCTATGCGCGACCTTGGTGTCGGCATATCGCCTGATTTCGAGGCTGTCAGGCTTGACCAGGACGGGTATACGATAAACGCTTATTACATAGACGGGAATAAATCTTCCGCCGAAAAAGCCGCAGTTCACGCCGCACGGCTTATGCGGTTCTACGGCGCGCGTTTCGGCGAGTACCCTTATAAGGAATTTTCTATTGTTCCGGCGTATCTGGGTTTCGGGGGGGACCAGTCCTCGGGCATGGTGTTCATAGATACAAGGCTTTACCGCCTGCCCGGAGCGCTTAGCCGGTATTTCGATTTTATTGTATCCCATGAAACGGGCCACCAGTGGTTTTATAATCTTGTGGGATCGGATGAATACACCCAGATGTTTATAGACGAGGGCATGAATTCTTACTGGGTCCTGCGCTATCTTGAAGATACGTACGGCGCAAACGCGCTGGTGCTCGATCTGCCCAAACCCCTAGGCTGGATCATCCCCAATTTTTCATTCCGCGACTCAACGGTGGCCAGATACTCGGTCCTGGCCAAAGGCGGTTATGACAGGCCTGTAATAGGAGAGCTTTCGGGTTTCAGGGAGCCGTCTTCGATCTTCGCCCTGGCTTACGGAAAAGGATCGGCTATCCTTATGATGCTCGAATCTATCCTCGGCCGAGAAACTTTCGACCGGATCGTAGAACGTTATGCCCGGGAATACCGGTTCAAGAACTTCGAGTTCTCCGACCTAGAGCGCATTGCGTCAGAGGAGTCCGGCAGGGACCTGAGTTATTTTTTTGACCAGTGGTTCAAGACCGCAAATAAATGCGATTATGCGGTCAAGCGCGTCGGCAGGGAAAGCGTTACGATAGAAAACCGTCAGACTATAGCGCTCCCGGTCAAAACAATTCTCACGTATGCTGACGGAAGCGTCCAGGTTGACGAATGGGACGGTTCGGGGAAGGAACACGTCATACCGCTCGAGCAGCCCGGCAGGGTCAGCCGCGTTGACATCGATCCCGACAATTCTATTGTCCTGGACCTGGACAGGATAAATAATCACAGGCCGGCCCTTAAGGCCTTCAAGCCTGTTCCGTTTTATTTTTTCGCTTATGAAATGCCGTTTTTCTATAAGCGGGATTCGTATACCGCAGTTGCCGGGCCAAAGGCCGGCCCCTCGTTTCTTGGAATAGGGTCTTGTTTGCAAAGGCCTTATGATTCAATAGTCCGCCTGAGCTCGATGTACGATTTTGACGCAAAAGCCCTGGATTCGAGCTTCGGCTATCAGCTCAATAACATAGCAGGCAGGCAAAACAGCGCAGGTTTTGAGATATTCGATTATGAATCCTCAAAGGAAAAGCAGGACGTTTCAGGCGGCAAGGTCTATATGCGCAGGGAACTGTGGCCGGCAAATTACGGTTTGTTCGGGGTCAACGATCACGCTACCTTGTATTTTATACGGGACCAGAGAATGGATTCCTCCGGCGGCCTCAATGGTTCTGAGGATATCAGGAACATGCGCTACAAGAAAAAGAATGAGGCAATATTCGGCCTTGCGGGCTCTTTAGGCAGATACGGGCCATACGCCGACCCGGATTACGGCTGGCGGTTCATCCCGGTGCAGGAAGTAGCAGGCCATATGCTCGGCGGCACGGAGTCTTTCTGGCGCACCAGCGCCGAACTGCAGAGATATTTTCTTGTATGGCAGCGCAAACAGCATAAGATCGCCGCCAGGCTTAAAGGAGGATTGGGCGGCCCGTCCGACAAGAACCTTTTTGAGTTGGGCGGCGCTGATTCGCTGCGCGGTTACAGCCGTAAGGCCGTGCAGGGTTCCCGCGCCGTGCTGGCCGGGGCGGAATACCGCATGCCTGTTTTCAACGACCTGAAGATTTATTTCATAGACAATATATTCTGCCTTAACAGCGTCCAGGCAGTGGGTTTTTTTGACGTCGGCAAAGCCTGGGACAGCTCGTTCGGGGACAGAAGCTTTAAAAAAGACGCCGGCCTGGGTTTGCGTTTCCACCTGGGCGTATTAGCAGGGCTTGAGAAGCTGGTAGTCAGGATCGACGCTGCCCGGGCAATAAACGATCCCAAAGAGGATACGCATTTCTGGTTCGGCATAAACCAGGCTTTTTAAGAGTTTTTGCTCCGCTATGTTAATAGCGCCCCGTTTATGTATTGACAAACAAAATATTTTATGTAAGAATAACAACCAATACGACTTAAGCGCATGAGAAATGACATCAGAGTTTAACGCGGGAATTGATCTTGATTTTCCGACCACATAAGCTTTTGCCCGGGATTTTTATTGCCCTTTTTCTTTGCGTTTCGGCGCAAGCTGAGGATTTTTTCGACCCTTTCTTTATTGACGAAGACAGCCAGCGCCCGATCCCGCCGGTAACGAAATCATTCTCGAATGCAGATGTCCGCGATGTCCTGCATGAAATATCCTCGCAAACCGGAGTTAAGATAATCCCGGACGAATCAGTCCAGGGCAAGATATCCATCGACCTTAAAAAAGTGGACCTCGAAGGCGCCTTGAGGCTGGTGCTGTCAGCCGGTAACTTTTCTTTCAGGCTGATGCCCGAAGGCTATTATCTGGTAGGTTCCTGCACGCCAGCCAGCCCATCGTTCAACCAGCTTTCGGTCACCGAATCCTTCAGGCCTAATTATCTTAAGGTTAAAGAGCTCTATAGCCTTCTTTCTGTTTATTACGAACCGTATATCCATATAAACGAGGATGTCAATACGGTTACAGTGACCGCTTCCCCGGAGGTTGTCAAGCGGGTAAAAGAAGACCTGGCAAAATTCGACAAAGCCCCGCGCCAGGTAATGATAGAAGCGCTTGTAATAGAGATAGCCGAGGATGCAAAAAATACTCTCGGCGTGGCTTGGGGGCCTATGCAGCCTGAGGGTTTGAACTTGAGCCCCGGCATCGTCCGGACTAAAACAGCCGGTCCGGGACAGTCAAAAGCGACCACTATTACAGGGGCCCTGAGCGCTGACGTGATTTCGCGCATCAACGCAATGGTAGCCAAGGGCAAAGCTAAGATAAAGGCCAATCCAAGGGTTGCGACTTTAGAGGGAAGGCAGGCTGAGATAAGCGTCGGAACGGAAGAATACGCGACCGTAGAGTCGGGGCCTGCGACCAACAGATACAGCACCCTTCAACCCATATCCTCCGGCGTAGTTTTGAAAATAACTCCTTTTCTCGACGAGAAACAGCAGATAACCGTGCGTATAGCCCCGGAGGTAAGCGAAGTCGTCGGCAGGCAGTCGGCATCCGGATTGCCCGTGATCACAAAGCGCACAGCGCTCACGACCTTGCGGGTCGACAACGGTCAGACTATAGCTATAGGAGGTTTGATACAGGAGCAGAAAAACGAGTCAACCAGCAAATGGCCTGTCCTTGGAGGAATACCTCTTGTGGGGCCGGCTTTTTTCCAGCATAAGGTATCGAATGTGGAAAGCAAAGAAGTGATAATCCTGATCACCCCTCACATACTTCAAGACGACGTTTTTGACAGGCTTTCGAAAGTCTCGGTATCTCTGGATGGGGATAAAAAGCCCGTTGATATGCTGCCCCCGCATGACCCCGAACAGAGGTATTATTACGATATCGGCAAACTAATAGATTCGAATAAGCAGTTCCCGGATTTCATCAAAGAGCCCCGCAAGGGAGAAACCAAGGAAGTCGTCGTGGAATTCACTGTTTTCTCCGACGGCACGATAGCCGCAGCGGAAGTGGTAAGGAGTTCGGGCAATTCTTTCCTCGACGAAAACGCAGTAGAGTCAATAGAAGGCCTTTCCCCGTTGCCTCCTTTTCCGGCAGAGCTTAAAAAGACCAATATAACTTTCACTTCCACGATCCGGTTCGAATCCTAAACAATAAGCGGCAATGATCAACAAAGAACGCCTGATTAGCACGCTTCAGGCTTTAATCAGGATCGACTCCAGCAATCCCGGCGCGGACGAGCGCAAGATAGCCTCGTGGGTTGCGGGTTATCTGAAAAAAATCGGAGTGCAGTGCAGGCAGTATTCATTTGCGAAAAACAGGCCGAATGTATTGGCCAGCATGGGCAAATCTGCCGGGCGGGCGCTCTTGATAACGCCGCATCTTGATACGGTTCCGCCGGGCTGCGGATGGAGGAGTGATCCTTTCGGGGCGCAAATTTCAGGCGAAAAAATATTCGGCCTTGGATCGACGGATTGTAAATGCAACCTTGCCGCTGCCCTGGAGGCCATGCACAGCCTGCGGGAAGAGAGGATCCCGTTGAGCTATAAGCTGGTGTTTGCCGCTACTGCGGACGAAGAAAGCGGCTCCGAGCATGGTCTCATACCGCTAATTAATTCGGGCAGGCTGGACGTAGACGCGGCCGTTGTTCTTGACGCGGATGATTTCGAAGTAATCGTGGCGCAAAAGGGCCTTTTGCATGTAAAAATATGCGTGCAGGGCCGCCGGGCTCACGGCGCTTATCCGTGGCTGGGTATAAATGCCATAGACCTCATGGCCGAGATACTTTCACGGATCCGCGCATACAGGTTTAAGTCGGTTAAGAAAAATCGGTATCTGCGGCCGCCGACTGTAAACACGGGCACCATACGAGGAGGAGACAAGGTCAATATCGTCGCAGGCTGGTGCGAATGCGAGCTGGATTTCCGCTATCTTCCGGGGATGCCGTCGGATACCATAATAAAAGACGTTCGGAATATCGTGCGCCGCGTAGCAGCGCGCGCAGCAGTTAAGATCGAGGCCGTTCAGAAGCCTTATGTGATCGACGGCAGCCATCCTCTTGTAAGGTCTTACATGTCGGCTTTGAAAGCCAGCTCGATAAGAGCCCGGGTTCACGGGTCTGAAGGCGCGACTGTAATTACATTTTTCCAGGAACGATCCATTCCTGCTATCGCGACGGGTTTTGGGTGCAAGAACCGCGCGCACATGGTAAATGAATATGTCACGTTAGACAATCTTTACAGAGGCGGACAGGTGCTGGAGCGTTTTTTAAGGGATTTCTCTTTTTAGCGCAAATAGACAATAGCAGAGGTGTATATGGACAGGATAAAATTCATAAAAAAACCCAGGCTCAAAGACCCTTATTTTATTGTAGCCTGGCCGGGCATGGGAGAAGTCGCGATTAAGGCTGCCGCATATATGGCCGATAAACTCAAAGCTGAAGAGTTCGCGTCCATAAATTCTCAGGATTTTTTCTACCTGATGGAAAGCTATGTCCGCGAAGGCATAATCAACCTTCCGGAATGGCCTGCTAACAAATTTTATTTCCATAAAGGCAAGGCCGGCGCCGCAGACCTTATACTTTTCATTTCAGATGCGCAGCCTGATCTTGCGCGCGCGCAGGAATACTGCGATCTGATACTATCCGTAGCCAGGTTTTACAAAGCGCGCAGAATAATAAGTTTTGCCGCAATGCCGCAGGCAATCGACCACAGCCAGCCGCCGAATGTCTGGTTTACCGCTACCAATCAGGGAATAAAGGACGAACTTACAAAGCAAAATCTTCAGGTGATTAACGACGGCCACATAAGCGGCCTCAACGGTTTGTTCCTTGGGATGGCGAAAAAACACGGGATGGACGGGTTCTGTCTTCTGGGCGAGATCCCGCTTTACACGATACAAATAGAAAACCCGAAAGCCTCTTATGCCGTGCTCGAGGCGTTGAGCAGGATAATAGGGACAACTATGGATTTCAGCGAGCTACTCGAGCAGGCGAACGCTCTCGATGGACAGATCAATAATCTTCTGGAATACCTGAAAGTCGGTCCGTCTCCGGGGCCTATAGGCGAAGAAGAGATCGACAGGATACGCAAATCTTTGAGCCAGCTGACAAAACTGCCTATTTCGATAAAAGAAAAGATCGAGCAGCTTTTTAGCCAGGCAAAGACCGACATCTCCAAAGCGAACGAACTCAAGACCGAGCTGGACAAGTGGAACGTTTATAAGGATTACGAGGACAGGTTCCTGGACCTTTTTAAGAAACAGAAGGATCAGAATAATTAAATCCGCAGACTATCAGAAAAGATTTTACCGCAGCTGGTGCCGCAGCCCGGGCTTGATCAAAAGCCGCGTAGCCGTGCAGGAGACCGACCTGCTGATCTCTTGCGATAAACCGGTCGATCTGCAGTATTGCCGGAGCCGGATCATGCTCTACCGCAGGCAGATTCAGTCGTATATCTCCAGAGACGAAAGATTTCTTACAAGCCTCAAGCCCGTGTCTGTCGAACGCATTGCGCCCGCGATAGTCAGGTCTATGGCCGATGCCGCTTTGAAGGCCGATGTCGGGCCTATGGCTGCCGTTGCCGGAGCGATCGCGTGGTTTGTAGGCAAAGATTTGATTAAAAAAGGCTGCCGGGAATTGATAGTAGAGAACGGAGGCGATATTTTCGCAAGGTCCGCCCGCCGGGTGACCGTGGGTATTTACGCGGGCAGAGCCTGCGCAGGCGGCAGGATCAAGCTTTTGGCGGGCCCGTTTCCCGGTTCTTTTGGCATCTGCTCATCGAGCGGCACGGTCGGGCATTCGCTTTCTTTCGGCAAAGCGGATTGCGTTACGATAGTCGCTTCAAATTCGGTTCTTGCCGACTCAGCGGCTACTGCCTGCGCGAACCGCGTCAACAGTAAAGATGATTTTCCCGCGGCTCTGAGCTTCGCGCGTTCTATCCGCGGGGTCAAGGGCGTATTAATAGCCTGCAAAAAAGATATTTTGTTATGGGGCAAAATACAGCTTGCATGAACAAAGCGGGATATTTTTACGCAAGCTTGTTTTCCGTCGAGAGAAAACGCTTGACAAAAACATCAGGTATGATAAAAAATATAATGTAAATATAATTAAAACTGAAAAATTTTCAGGGGGGATGTGAAACCGTTGGAAAAACAGGCGAAATACTCCGGGCTCTAGTTGCATCTAGGGCCTTTTATTTTTCCGGCGGCGAAAAATATCATGAAAGTCGGGCTGACGTACGATCTTAAAACAGATTACGCATTCAAGGACAACGATCCTTTGGATGCTAACGCCGAATTTGACCATCCCGGGACCATCGATGTAATAGCCGGCGCATTCAGCGGCGCGGGCTACAAGGTTAAAAAGATCGGGAATGTGTCGTCTCTCCTTGAAAAACTGCACAGTCTCGACGTCGACATAGTCTTCAATATATCGGAAGGGCTTTCAGGCAGAAACCGCGAATCCCAGGTGCCGATCCTTCTTGAAATGGCGGGGATACCGTTTGTCGGAGCGGATTCCTTGAGCCTTGCCCTTTCGCTGGACAAGATAATAGCCAAGAAAGTCTTTATAGCCGAAGGCATACCGACCCCGAAATTCGTCGAAATCAAATCGCTGGGCCAGATAGATGCGGCAGCCGGCCTTGGATTCCCGCTGTTCGTTAAGCCCAGGTTCGAAGGCTCCTCAAAAGGACTTTCCGAATCCTCCCGGGTAGAGAACCGCCAACAGCTGTTAAAGCAGGTCGAGTTGATCATCACTAAATACAAGCAGCCCGCTTTGGTCGAAGAATTTATCCGCGGGACGGAATTCACGGTCGCGATACTCGGCACGGATAAGCCCGAAGTTTTGCCTGTTGTGCAGATAAAGATCGACGGCGAGCTGGACCTGAAGGATAAGTTCTATACCTTCGGCCATATCACGCGCTCGGATGCCGTGGAATATATAGTGCCTGCTCCGGTAGCCCCTGCTCTCATAAAAAAGATCACCGATGTGTCTGTGGCGGCCTATAATGCTATCGAGTGCAGGGATTTCGGCAGAGTTGACGTCCGCGTTGACGAAAAAGGCAATCCCTACGTCCTGGAGATCAATCCGCTGCCGTCTTTGTCCACGGAAGACGTATTTTCGATAATCTCGCGGTATCAGGGCATAACATACGATCGAATGATAGTCAGGATACTTGAGGGCGCGCTTAAAAGATACAACTTAAAGCCTGTTTCATGAACATCGCTCTGACATATAACCTTAAAAAGCAAGACGGGACCAAACCGGCTGATTATTTTTCCGAATACGATTCGGCCGATACGATAAACGCCATAGCTCAAGTTTTGCGTACCGCCGGCCATGTGGTCCAATCAGTGGATGCCGATCAGCCGGCGCTGGTGTCGTTTTTTTTAAAGAACAGGGTTGACATGGTATTCAATATCGCAGAGGGCAGCAGGTCCAAATTCAGGGAATCAGAGATCCCGGCTTTGCTTGAGTGCCTGGATATCCCCTACACCGGCTCCAGCGCGTTCTCGCTGGCTCTGGCTCTGAATAAAGCAATGACAAAAAAGATCCTGATGGCCGAAAACATCCCGACGCCGTTATTTCAGGTGTTCGAGACGGGCGATGAACCTCTGGATGCCCAGCTGCATTTTCCTCTCATAGTCAAGCCAAACCGCGAAGGCTCGGCTAAAGGTATCAGCCGGACGAGCGTCGTGCATACGGATGAAGAGCTCCGCAGCAAGGTTTTGGAGTTAGTGTGTATCTACAGGCAGGAAGTCCTTGTGGAAGAATTTATCAGCGGCAAAGAGCTGACCGTCGGCATACTTGAGAACGGCAAAACGGAGATACTGCCCGTGCTGGAAATAGATTTTTCATCCGCTCAGAAAAGCGGCGAATATTTTTATTCCTGGAGGATGAAGGAATTCCAGGGCGACAACAGCCAGGGCTTGACTCCTACGTTCCACTGTCCTGCCCGCCTTGATAAAGCGACTGAACTGCTCGTGAAGGAGACCGCGTTGCGCACTCACCGCGCCATAGGGTGTTACGATATTTCACGCACGGACATAAGGCTCGACCGCAATAACGTGCCGTACGTGCTTGAGATAAATCCTCTGCCCGGGCTTGATCCGAAAGAATCCAATTTCCCGAGAATGGCATATGCCGCGGGGATGAAATACGACGATCTTATAGAGTCTGTTTTATCGAGCGCCTTCCAGAGGAGGAGGACAGACTATGGCTAATCCACTGGTCGCTGATGTCCAGAAAATGCCCGGCGAAACGGCCGCAGCTCCGAGGAACGTAAAACGCATAAGGGATTACCAGCAGATAAGCTTGTATAAAGATGTCAATCCGCTGGATTGGGAAGATTGGCATTGGCAGATGAAGAACCGTATCACAAAACTTGAGCAGATAAGCCAGGTCGTCAAACTTACCCAGGCCGAACAGGAAGGATTGAAAAGCGCCCGCGGCCGCATGGCCATGGCCGTCACTCCTTACTGGGCTACACTCCTTGACCCGGATGACCCGATGTGCCCTATCCGCAGGCAGTCGATACCCACTGCCGACGAGTTCAAGGTAGGGCCTTATGAAATGGCTGATCCCTGCGGGGAAGACAGCCATTCGCCCGCTCCTCATCTTGTGCACAGGTATCCTGACAGGGCGCTGCTGCTCGCCACAGAATCCTGCGCAATGTATTGCAGGCATTGCACGCGCAGGCGGCTTGTAGGCCAGGAGGAAAAGCACGACAATTCCGTAAACCGCTGGGACAAAGCAATAGATTATATACAGTCGAACAAAAAGGTCAGGGATGTGCTTATTTCAGGCGGAGACCCTTTAACCCGCGAAGACGACGTTCTGGATATGCTTCTGGGCCGGCTTCGCGCAATACCCCATCTTGAGTTCATAAGGCTGGGGACAAGGGTGCCCGTGACTTTGCCCCAGCGCATTACCGAAGGCCTCACCTCGATGTTGAAGAAACATTCGCCGGTCTGGATGAGCCTTCATTTCAATCATCCCAAAGAGATCACCCGCAGAACGCGCAATGCATGCGACATGCTGGCTGACGCGGGCATTCCTCTGGGCAGCCAGACAGTGCTTTTGAAAGGGATAAACGACAGGCCGTCCATCATGAGAAAGCTGGTTCATGAGCTTTTGAAAGTCAGGGTAAGGCCGTATTATATTTATCAATGCGATCCCGCCCGCGGCACGCAGCATTTCCGCACGCCGGTGAGCGTTGGAATCAATATAATGGAGAAGCTTCGCGGCCATACAACCGGTTATTGCGTCCCTACGTACGTAATAGATGCGCCCGGCGGCGGCGGCAAGATACCTGTCAGCCCGAATTATATCCTGTCCCAGGCAAAAGGCAAATACGTCCTGCGCAACTACGAAAACCAGGTATTTACGTATCTCGAGTAAAAACGGGGGACGGTTCTGATTATTGCATGGCCGACAGGTAGCGGCAATAATCAGAACCGTCCCCTTTTTCCCCTTCCCGGCTTTTTATGCTTGACCTCGGCTCAGCAGGATTTAGCCCTGATATAATTCTTATTCCCCCCCAAAAAGGAGTATTATCATGGAAGCTAAAAACAAGCGAAGCGTTGTTTTTCTCGGGCATGCCCAGGCAGGCAAAACGAGCCTCGCCGAAGCTATTCTATTCCGGTGCAAGGCCACGACCCGCAAAGGGACGATCGCAGAAGGAAATACGGTCAGCGACTATAACTGGGACGAAATTGAGCGCAAATCTTCAATAAATTCCAGCTTTATTTTTTGCGACTACCAGGATATACGCCTGCAGATGATAGATGCTCCGGGTTTCGCTGACTTTTTTGGCGAGGTAATCGCCAGCGTCAGGGCCGTGGATAATGCCGTCGTAGTAATAGATGCGAGCCAGGGGGTGGAAGTAGGCACCGAGAAAGTATGGGCGCTTCTTGAAGAAATCGGCATGCCGCGCCTTATTTTTGTAAATAAAACCGATAAAGAAGGTTTTGATAAGGATAAAGTTATCAGCGATATCAGGTCTGTGCTTTCCAGAAGCGCAGTCGTGCTGGATACGACGTCTCTTGAAACCCTTATGGAGGAAGTCGCCGAAAGCGATGATTCTTTGCTTGAGAAATATCTTTCTAACGGCAAACTCACAATCGAAGAGATAAAGGCCGGCCTGCATACTGCCGTAGCAAACGCCAAGGTCTTCCCTATAATCCTTGGCTCTGCTCAGACAGAGGCGGGGATAGACGACCTGTTAAAGGTCATCAAGGACGACCTGGCAGCTCCTACTGAAAGGCCTAATATGCCGGTAGATCAGGGATCAGTGGAGCCTTCCGAGAGCGCGCCGTTTTCGGCATTTGTTTTTAAGAGCATATTCGATCCATATGTGGGCCAATTATCCCTCGCGCGGGTTTTCTCGGGAAAGCTCACAGGCAATACCACGTTTTACAATGTGACCCAGAAAAACACCGAGCGTTTCGGCCATCTTTATTTTTTGCAGGGCAAAGAGCAGAGAGCGATCGAGACAGCCAGCGCAGGAGATATCGTTGCGATCCCCAAGCTTAAGTCCACATGGACAAACGATACTCTTGCTGACCAGGCGCACCCGGTGGTTTTTAAGCCGATGCAGTTCCCCGAAGCCATGATGTCAGCTTCGGTAAAGCCCAAGACAAGGCAGGATGAAGAGAAAATATCGCAGGCTCTGGCTAAATTAGTCGCAGAAGACCCGACCTTCCACGAGATGGTCGATCCCGAGACCAAAGAGATGATAGTTTCCGGCATGGGCGACCTGCATCTGCATATAATGCTGGCGAGGCTCAAGAAAAGATTCAACGTGGACGTGGATATGGGAAAGCCCAAAGTCCCGTATAAGGAATCTATAAGCAAGTCAGCCAAGGTCCAGGGAAAGTTCAAGAGGCAGTCCGGCGGCAGGGGCCAGTACGGCGACGCATGGATAGAGGTAAAACCGTTAGAACACGGTAAAGGCTTCGAATTCGTAGATAAGATAGTCGGGGGAGCGATCCCCAGGAACTTCATTCCCTCTGTCGAGAAGGGCGTTAGAGCTGCCATGGTCCAGGGCGTTATCGCTGGATACCCTGTTGTGGACGTGCAGGCCATCCTTTACGACGGGTCTTATCACGACGTGGATTCCTCGGATATGGCGTTTCAGAGGGCCGGCGGCATGGCGCTGCGCAAAGCCGTCCTTGCCGCAGGGCCCGTGCTTCTTGAGCCTATCATGGAAATAGAGGTATATATACCCGAAGAATATATGGGAACTGTTTCGGGGGACCTGAACTCAAGACGCGGAAGGACGCTTGGCATGGAGGTCAAGGGCAGGGTCCAGGCGCTTAAGGCAAGCGTTCCTCTGTCAGAGATGTTCACTTACGCAAGCGACCTGCGTTCCATGACCCAGGGCAAAGCCAGCTATACTATGAAATTCTCTCATTATGAAACAGTCCCGAACAAGATAGCCGCGCCTATCATTCAGGCTTATCAGGAGCATCATAAAGAGGAAGAAGAATAATCAAAGGAGAAATAAAGTGAAGATAGGCATAGTCGGCACAGACGTGTTTACTGCAGGCAAGGCTACTCTTGTCGATCCGCGGGTCAAACAGCTAAAAGCGATGTTCAACTCCCCGAAAGAAGTTTATATCCAGCCGGAGATGGTCCTGGATGAAGGAAAACTGTTTGAATGCGACGGCATAATCTGTCCGTCTGAAAAAAAACTCGACCTTATAGTCGCGGATATGGAATTTGTCGAGACAAGGCTTTCCCGCAACCCGCCGGAAGAAGAAAAAAGCATACTCTCCAGGTTCAAGTCAGCCCTCGACGCGGAAAATCTCGTGTGCTCGGTAATTTTATCCCAGCAGGAGAGGGAGCTGGTATCCGGCTATTCTCTTTTGTCTATGCGGCCGGTTTATCTGGCAAGTGCGTCAGAACTGGAGAATAAGGACAAACTTTTGCTGGATGCGTACAATCAATTCGGTTTTATAAGTTTTTTTACGGCCGGCGACAAAGATTCGCACGCATGGTCCGTAAAAAAAGGCGCTACCGCCTGGGACGCCGCCGGCGCTATCCACACGGATATCCAGAAAGGTTTTATCAGGGCAGAGGTTGTTTCATTCAATGATCTCATCGCTGACGGCAGTTTATCAAAAGCAAAATCGAATAATCATGTTAGGCTTGAGATGAAAGATTACGTAGTGCAGGACGGGGATTATCTGGTCATCAGGACGAATAAATGATCCTAACAGAAATCTATTGAAAGGGACAGATGAAATGATAAAGATCAAGCGCGCGCTCGTAAGTGTGTCGGATAAGGCGGGAGTTGTAGAACTGTGCTCGATTCTTGCGAAATTCGGCGTTGAAATACTTTCTACCGGCGGAACGGCAAAGGCCCTTCTGGATAATAAGATACTGGTAAAAGAAGTGTCTGATTACACCGGATTTCCTGAGATGCTCGACGGCAGGGTCAAGACTTTGCATCCCAAGATCCATGGCGGGCTTCTGGCTTTACGCAAAGACGCCCGGCATATGGACACCCTCAAAAAACACGACATAGGCCTTATCGACATGGTGGTTGTTAATCTTTATCCTTTCGAGAAAACCGTGGCCAACCCCTCTGTCACAAGAGAGCATGCAATAGAGAATATTGATATCGGCGGGCCTTCGATGCTGCGCTCGGCTGCAAAGAACCATCAGTCGGTGGTGGTTGTATGCAATCCGAACCAGTATCATGGTATAATTGCCGAGCTCGAGAAGAATAACGGCGCCATATCCGAAGAAACAGCCAAGGTCCTTGCCGCTGAAGTTTTCAGGACGACCGGCCACTATGATCAGGCCATTTTCCGTTATCTTAACGGCCAGCACGGAGGAGCCCAGCGGACGGATAAGTTCGCGCCGGAAATCACGGCTCAGTTCATAAAGATTCAGGACCTGCGTTACGGCGAAAACCCTCATCAGTCAGCGGCTTTCTACAGGGACGCAAAAGACATAACAGGCCTGGCGGCAGCCAAGCAGCTCTGGGGCAAAGAGCTTTCGTTCAACAATATTCTCGATCTTAACGCGGCTGTCAACATCGTAAAGGAATTCGAAAAACCGGCTGCGGTGTTCGTCAAGCACAATAATCCCTGCGGCGTTGCCGAAAACAAGGATCTGATGAAGGCATACAAAGAGGCGTGGAGCTGCGATAAGCTTTCGGCGTTCGGAGGCATAGTGGCCGTAAACCGCGCTATCGACGAAAAACTGGCAAACGCGATCCAGAAAAGCGGATTCCTGGAGTGCGTCATAGCGCCGTCGTTCAGTTCAGGCGCGCTTGCAGTATTGAAGGAAAAGAAAAATGTAAGATTGCTGGAGTTCCCTTCGATGATGTCTAAAGTCGAACAGCTGGACCTCAAGCGAGTATGCGGAGGGCTTCTTGTCCAGGATGACGATTCTCTGACACTCGACGAATCGAAATTAAAAGTCGTTACCAGGAAAAAGCCGTCCGCAAAAGATATGGAGTCTCTGCTTTTCGCATGGAAGGTAGCAAAGCATGTCAAATCGAACGCGATAATACTCACCCGAGGCACAAAAACAGTAGGCATCGGCGCGGGTCAAATGTCGCGCGTTGACTCTGTCTTTATAACCCAGCGAAAAGCCGGTAAACTTACCAAGAATTCATGCCTGGCATCAGATGCCTTTTTCCCCAAGGAAGACGCTATTGTGCAGGCTGCAAAGATGGGCGTTAAGTCCATCATCCAGCCCGGGGGGTCCATTGCCGACGAAGAAATAATCAAGACATGCGATAAGCACAAGATCGCAATGGTATTTACGGGGATAAGGCATTTCCGCCACTGATCCGCAGAGGTTTTCTTTTTATGTCCTACCGAGATACGATTACATATCTCGACTCTTTCATCAATTACGAGAAAAAGTCGCGTTATCCTTACAAAGATTCGTTCAAGCTTGAACGCATTAAGGGATTTCTTGGATCCATAGGGAATCCCCATTCTACGACGAGGTTCCTGCACGTCGCAGGTACCAAGGGTAAGGGGTCGGTATGCGTGCTGACAGCCTATATTCTGCGCGGCATGGGTTACAAGGTCGGGCTTTATACCTCCCCGCATCTGACCGACGTCAGAGAGCGCCTGAGGGTGCTTGAGCCCGGAGCCCGTATAGAAGACGATTTTGAAGGAATGATCCAACAGGCTGATCTGGCCAGGCTTACCGATGGTCTGAGGCCGAAGATAAGCTCATACGCTAAAAGCAGCCCTTACGGCCAGCTTTCCTTTTTTGAAGTATATACTGCGCTTGCTTTTTTATACTTCAAAGAACAGGCTGTGGATTATGCCGTGCTCGAAACAGGGCTCGGAGGCAGGCTCGATGCGACTAATGTTGTCTGCCCGGAAGTC
>JALOQI010000081.1 GCA_025453435.1 Candidatus Omnitrophota bacterium | reverse complement strand
CGGTATTTCCGCGCGTTTTCCATACAATCTTCGGGAATGTCTTCTTCGTGATAGGTCTTGCCCTGTGTTTCCTCGTCATAAACGATAGCCTTCATCTTCATGAGGTCTATGACGCCTTTAAAATTCTCTTCCGCGCCGAGAGGTATTACAAGCGGCACAACATTTGCCTGGAGCATTTTCTCTATGCCTTCGAGCACGCCGAAGAAATCCGCGCCCGGCCTGTCCATTTTGTTGACAAAAGCGATCTTTGCGACATGGTATTTATCAGACTGGTGCCAGACTGTCTCCGACTGGGGCTCGACGCCGCCGACTGCGCAAAAAACCGCTACTGCGCCGTCCAATACGCGCAGGCTTCGCTCAACCTCTGCGGTAAAATCCACATGGCCGGGCGTGTCTATAAGGTTTATCCTGTAGTCCTTCCAAAGGCAGGTCGTTGCAGCTGCGGTGATGGTAATGCCTCTTTCCTGTTCCTGCTTCATCCAGTCCATCTGCGCCTTGCCCTCGTGCACCTCTCCGATCTTATGGGACTTACCGGTATAATAAAGAATACGTTCTGAAGTCGTGGTCTTTCCCGCGTCTATATGCGCCATTATTCCAATATTCCTGACCCGCTCAAGATGCAGGTCAACAGGAATCACTATCGGGGCTTCTTTTTCGGCGGCGGCAGGTTCTTCTTTTACGGGCTCAGGAGCTTCGGGCGTTTGTTCCTGCGGTTTTTCCTCTTGGGCAACAGTCGGGGCACAAGCCGGCTCAGCCGCCGGAGCGGGCTCGACGACAGGAGCCTGTTCAACTGCAGGGGGTTGCGGCCCGGGCTCGGCCGGAGCCGGCGACTCCGGGGTAATGGGCTGCGCGGCAGGAGCTTGCTCTGCCGCAGCGTAAGTTCCCTGCGCAGACAGCTCTTTGAACTCCTGTTCGAGCTTATGCGTGCGCTGATATAATTCCTTGAGCTTTTCTTCCTTCGATTGAAGCTCGCTCTCTTTTTCTTCGAGCTCTTTCTCAAGCTCCGTGAATTCCTCGTTGAGCTTTTTAAATTCCTTCTTTGGCACCCACTCGCTCTCTTCGAGCTGTTTTTTGTTATCGGCGATCGTCTTTTCGTGTTCCCGTATCTGCGCGTTGCTCGCCTTTAATGCGTTCGTGTGCCCTATTATCTGATGTTTAAGTTTCTCTATCTCTTCGGCTTTTGAAGAATTTGCCTTCTCCAGCCCTTCAATAGCGATCTTCAAATCACGTATCTGGCGGACAAGGTCTACGTTTTTGGTAAACTCATTTGCAAGCTCTTTTTCCTTGCTTATAAGCTGCTCTTTAATGCCGGAAGCATCCTTTTTGAGCTTATTGAAAAGCTCTTCATTGGCGCCGTCTCGGTCCTGCCTGCGCTTAAGGTCCTCCAGCGCCGCAGACGCTTCTTCCTTTGCTTTCTGCAGGCCGGTCATGGTCGCCGCATGCTCTTGTCTTGCTTTTTCCAGTTCCAGCCTGAGGGCTTCGGCCTGCGCTTCAAGCTTGGATACCTTTTTCCCGGTGACAGCCTGCTCCTGATCAAAAGCACTGCTTCCGGAAGCTACTTGATTTTTTTTGACAGCCGGCCTTGCGGGCTTACCTGAAAGCAAAAAATATATAATGCCCAGGACGGCGCTTACCCCAATTATCAGCGGAAACGGAATATTCGGCATTACAACCTTCTCCTTATAAGCAGAAGCAGATGAACATGAATCTGACATTATCAGTGTTCACGCCCATCCGCTTCTTTATCTCATTGATTTAATTAGAGATACTACACTATAAATATACCTTGCGCAAGGCCTGTTTTCAAGGCGAACCTTGATTTTTGTGAAAGCGCTTCCACGGCGTCAACGCGAAAACCTTTTTAGCTCGGGCGATTTGTATCTAGCCATCATGAGCGCATTGGTCACAACCGATACCGAGCTGAACGCCATCGCAGCAGCCGCTACCATGGGATTTAATAGAAAACCCGTAAACGGATATAAAGCTCCGGCTGCTATGGGTATTCCTATGATATTATAAAAAAACGCCCAGAAAAGGTTCTGGCGGATTTTTTTTAAAGCATAGCGTGAAAGATCTATTACGGTAGCTACATCCCGCGGGTCGCTGCGAACAAGGACTACATCAGCGGATTCAATAGCTATATCCGTCCCGGAACCTATGGCAATGCCCACATCTGCCTGGGCCAGAGCAGGCGCATCGTTTATTCCGTCGCCGACCATAGCTATTTTTCTGCCGCGGCCCTGCAGATTTTTCACTTCAGATTCTTTGTCCTGAGGCAATACTTCTGCCAGGACATCGTCGACCGAAAGAAGCCGGGATATGTATTTTGCCGCGCGCTGGTTATCTCCCGTTATCATAACAACGCGCTTGCCCATGTTTTTCAAAAGGCTCACGGCGTCTTGCGCATAATCCTTGATCGTGTCTCCCACAGCCAGTATGCCGTATATCCTGGCGCTGCCTGCAGCGAACATAACGGTTTTGCCCTCTGCCTCGAATTTCCCGCTGTCCTCTAAAATTTTAGGAGGGATCTGGATGTTTTTTTGTTCCAGGAGCCTGCGGTTTCCCAGCACTATCTTCTCACCCTCTATATTCGCGCTAACCCCTCGGCCCGGATGCGAAACAAAATCCCGGACTTGCTTGAGGACGCACCCCGTTTCCTCGGCATGTTTAACGATCGCCTCGGCCAAAGGATGCTCGGATTTTTTTTCTACAGACGCAGCAAGACATACCACCTCCTGCTCGGATTTATTATATCCGATTATATTCGTCACTCGCGGCGCGCCTTTTGTCAATGTGCCTGTTTTATCGAATACTACAGTATCTATGCCTGCGGCGCGCTGAAGGCCTTCTGCATGCTTTATCAGAATACCGCGCTGCGCCGCGATGCCCGTAGCCACCATGACAGCCGCAGGAGTTGCAAGCCCCAGGCTGCAAGGACAGGCTATGACCAGCACCGAAATGAATACGGCCAAAGCAAAACTAAAAGATTGCCCGGCCAGCATCCAGGCGATCATGCTGAATGCGGCCGCGATGATCACAAAAGGCACAAAATATCCGGCGATAACATCCGCGAGATGCTGTATCGGCGCTTTGGAGCCCTGCGATTCCTGCACCAGTTTTATTATCTGCGCCAGCAAAGTCTGGCCCCCTACCTTAATGGCCTCGAACGTAAAACTTCCTGTTTTATTCAAGGTCCCGGTGATCACCTGTTTGCCCGGGGATTTCTCTACCGGGATGCTTTCGCCAGTGACCATTGATTCATCTACGCTGGAATATCCTTCCACCACTATTCCATCCGCTCCTATACTTCCGCCCGGTTTTACAATTACCATATCCCCTATTACGATCCGGTCAGACGGGATCAGGATTTCTTTACCGTCGCGCAAAACATAAGACATCTTGGGGGCGAGATTAACAAGCTTATATAAAGCGCCCGATGTCCTGCCGCGCGCAGCTGCCTCGAGATATTTTCCCAGCAGTATAAAGGTAACTAT
>JALOQI010000080.1 GCA_025453435.1 Candidatus Omnitrophota bacterium | reverse complement strand
TAATCCCCCTCGTGATTCACGAACACCTGCGTTTTATATTCCAGCCTGCGGAAAGCGGCCGAATGTATCACGCGGTCGCGGTCGCGCTGATAAGACGAGCGGTACGGGTGCTCTTTTTCAGGATGCACCCTTCCCCTGGAGTCCCTGCTCCTGCTTGCGTAAGGAGCCAGGAATTTATTTTCGTATTCTTTTATGAGTTCCTGCGTGAGCATTCTTTAAAAGTTTGAGCAGTTGTTCCAATGACTGTGATATGACTTTTGTCCGGCCTATTACAGGCATGAAATTCGTGTCGCCCTTCCAGCGCGGGACTATATGCACGTGCAGATGCCCGGGTATGCCTGCGCCGGCCACAGCGGACATATTAACGCCGATATTATAACCGCCGGGTTTGATAGCCGCGTCCAGGAGCGAGCGGGCTTTTTCAACACTGCGCATAAGGTCCAGCAGTTCGCCGTCGGAAAGTTTCGAAAAATATTTTACATGACGCATGGGCGCCACCATCAGATGCCCGTTATTATAAGGATAGATGTTGAGCATGCAAACGGAATGCGGTGTCTTGAAGACTACGCCGTCCGCGGATCCGGCCCGGTCTTTCGAGGCGCTGCAGAAAATGCATCCTTTTTTCTTTTTGCCCTGCACGTAATCGATGCGCCACGGCGCCCAGAGTTTGTCCATGCTCATAGTTTTATTATCCGCGCTTTGATCGTATCGTCCAGTTCGATTATACCAAAAGACTTATAAGGTGCAAACACATTATCCGTGGGGCTGCCGGGATTGAAATAAATCGTCCTGCCGTCTTTATGGTTCAATGCCTGATGCGAATGCCCGAATATGACGATATCCGGTTTTTCCGACTTGAACTCTTCTTTAACGACATCCAGAAGCCTGTTCGGCGGGCCCCAGCCGTGCACAAGGCCTATTGTGAACTTGCCTGCTTTGATTATCTGGCGCACAGGAAAAACGTCTTTTATTTGCGAAGGGTCCATATTGCCGCTGACCGCCCGGACGTCCTTGCAGACTTCAAGAAGTGCTTTATGCACTGACGGATCAACCATATCGCCGGCATGTATGACCATGTCCGCGTTCCTGAATTCTTCAAGGAGCTTGGCCGGAAGTTCTTTTGCCCTGTCCGGAATATGCGAATCGGATAAAACGCCGATTTTTATCATCAGGCTATTATGCGTGGTTTTGAAAAAAGATCGAACATCTGGTTCAGGCAATTTATGTCCCAGGTCAGTATTTTTTCTTCGAGCGCCCTCAGGCGGCTGTTCTGGTCTATGTCGGAAAGGGTCACCAGCACCTTGCGCTCGAGTTTATGCTTGAACTTTTTGCATTCCTGCGAGAAAGCGGCGATATCGTCTTCGCTCAATGCGTCCTGTTTGAACCCTATTACCCAGAGGCTGTCGCCTGACCTGCACACAAGCCCGTCTTTGGGCTGGCGGCTGAATTCCACGGGTTTTATTTCGCGGAAATGCGTCAGCCTCACGCTCTTTTTTTCAAGCTGTATGCGGTCGTCGCCGAACATCCGCATCATCTCGACAACGCGCTCCGGCAGTTTTTTGCCGGCGCTTGCCGCAAACTCGTGGATCATTGCCTCGATGCTCGCGCGCAAAGCCTTCGCCTGGTTCTGCGCGTCAAATGTCAGAGATTCCTGTTTTGCCTGGTGCACAAACTTCAGCCAGAAACACAGCACCCTGTCGTTAATCTTCAGGAAATCCCCGCAGCGCGCAAGAGCGTCGGCTTCCAGCAGATACGATACCCTCGAAGAAATCAGCGTCTTGGGTTTTTTTAATATGTGCGCGATATCTTTTATTTTATTATGCCCGCAGGCTACAAGATGCAATATCCCCGTATAGTCCTGGGCATACTGGTTCTGGCCGAAGCGCTTTAGATAATTCTGGAAACGCTGGTTGAGTATGCCCGAAGGGGTAAAAAGCATGTTTTCCAGGATCTGCACAAGGTCCGGATGAGGCGTTGACCTGACAGCGTCGCACAAAAGGTCCAGATAAAACGGGTAGCCGCCGGTGAAATTTATTATGAAGTTCCTGGCGGCCGCAGGAAGCGCGTTGGGTATAAGCCGCGTATCCAGATACCTGTCAGCCTCTTTTATGTCAAAAGGCTCGACGTTGATAACCTCAAAATTCCCGAACAATAGGTTAAGATTCTCAGAAAGGATAGCGTGCGCTTTATAAGGGGCGGAACTCAACAGTATATACATCGAGTTCTTTTGAGTGATAAGGACCTGAGACCAGTCTTTGTAGAGGGTTTTGATGTTTAGGGATTCCAGGTTCTGGAACTCGTCGAATATCACTATACAGCATCTGCCTGTCTCCTGATGTATCAGGTCGCACAGTGAAAGAAGCTGGCCGAATATGTTGTCTTTTTTCCTGCGGTCTATGTCTGCAAGGATAACTTTGATTCGGGATACCGTCTGGGGGATGACGCTCGAGGCTTTTTCGATGAGAAAATCAAGGTCTTCTTTTAAAGCAGTGTCCGCGGTGCGCAGGAGATCATAGAGCATACAGCCTATGAACCTGCGGCCGAATATCTGCAAAGGCTCGTGGCGGATGTCCAGATAAATTTTGACAAAGCCCGCGTCTGAAAGATTCCTGATGCAGCGCAAAACAAGCGAGGTCTTGCCGACTAATTCGTCTCCGACAAGGCAGATATTCTGGCGGTAGCCGTCCTTAAGGCCGCTTGCGCGCTTTTCGATCAAGTCAAGATACTGGGTGCGTCCGAAAAATATCTTTTGCATAGTCTTAATCGCTTAAATAAAGGTGCGGGTTCTGAGATACCGCGCCTTTTCTTATCTCGAAGTGCATGTATGCGCCTGATGAGTCAGCTGACGGAGCTGCCTGCGCGATCTTGGCTCCGCGCTGAACCACGTCTCCCGGCTTTACTAAAAGATCGATGTCTTTCGCGTAGACCGTGAAATAACCGTCGCCGTGGTCTATAATGACGGTCCTTCCGAAATCCAGAAAATCGCCGCTGGAGAACACGACCGTTCCGCTGCGGCTGGCGGAAATATCCTTATCCCTGCCGAACTTTATGTCAATGCCTTTGTTTGCCCTGCCGTTAGACATATGGCCGAAAGGCACGGCAACCGAGCCCCTCAAAGGCCAGAGAAAATCTTCGCCCGGTATTCCCGCGAACGATATCGCGGGCTTTGAGACTCCCGGGATCACAATCGACTGGCCGACTTCAAGCTGTGTCACATCCTGGATGTTATTAGCCTCGGCTATCCGGTCAATGTCCACGCCGTATATGCGCGAAATGCGCCACAGCGTTTCGCCGCGCTTGACCTTGTGGCTGAAGCCTTTTGTTTCTTTGGCGACAGGCGCTATGGCCGAAGTTTCGGGCTTGCGCACCGTAGCGCAGCCCTGGGCCAGCAGGATCATGCAAGCGCTGAATGCAAGCAAAACCTTCAGGGAATTTCCCGGCACCTGTATCACCTAAATATGGAGCGGGTGAAGGGAATTGAACCCTCCTATCCA
>JALOQI010000079.1 GCA_025453435.1 Candidatus Omnitrophota bacterium | reverse complement strand
CCTGGGCCCGCAGCCCCGCAAAAAAAATAATACGGATATCCTCATAAATAATCCCGCTGCCGCAAAAAAAGCGCAAAAACTGCCAGCGGTGCGCGTTCTATCTGCTTTGGCGCAGCATCTCGATGACAGCCGAGAGCCGTTTGCCTCAATGGCAGACATCCTTGGGATCGAACAGGGCGAATTGCTCAAAATTATATCTATGTATATCCGCGCTGGCTTGATCCGCAGATTCGGAGCTGTCCTTGACCATTATAAGATAGGCCTTAAGACAAACGCTCTTGTAGCGTGGCAGACGGATCCGAAAGATATCCCGGCCGCGGCCAAAGTTCTGTCGCAAGTGAGGGGCGTCTCCCATTGCTATCAAAGAAAAACGCATCCGGGCTGGCCTTATTCCGTTTATACCATGATACACGCCAGGGACCGCAGACATTGCCGCGAAATATTAACGTTGATTTTAAACGCGATCGGGGATAAAATAAAGGCATACAGGATCCTGTTCACTGTCAAAGAACTTAAAAAGACGAGGTTCGAGCCAAAGCAAACAGGGCGGGGGGTCTATGGAAAGAAGAAGATATAAACGGGTCAGCGGAAGGCTTAAGATAGTATACAAGGCTGTCGGTGAGAAAGACGAAGGCAGCGTATATTCCATGGATGTTTCTGCCGGCGGTTTTTGCCTGGGCCTTGACCGCGTGTTCAAAGCGGATACCGTGCTTGAGCTTCTGGTCTACCTGCCCGATAAAGAAAAACCTTTCCTGTGCCTGGGAAAAGTCGCATGGCAGAAGCCCAACGCAGTCAAAGCTTCTGACGGGAAAATATATTTCATGACAGGCCTGCGGTTCGAGAACCTGGACCTCAAGAACAGATTGCGTTTGATATATTACGTGCACGGAAGAGCACAGGCGGAACCCGAAATTGAAAAAGAGACTAAGGGCTAGAAGATCAGCCCGATTATATAAAGATGCCTGCAGGGTACTTGTGGGAGGGGTGAACAGCCCTGTCCGCGCTTTCAAAGCAGTGGGCGGCTCACCTTTGTTCATCAGGCGGGGCAGCGGATCGCAGATCACCGACGCCGATAATACCCGATACATAGATTACTGCCTTTCATGGGGCGCCCTTATTCTGGGGCACGCCCATCCCGCAGTAGTTAATGCGATAAAAAATTCCGCATCAAAAGGCACTTCTTTCGGCGCTCCTACCGAAAACGAGACTGCTTTTGCTCGAATTTTATCCGATGCTATCCCCTCGATGGAAAAAGTGCGGCTGGTAAATTCAGGCACTGAAGCTGCGATGTCGGCTATAAGGCTCGCCCGCGGTTTTACCGGAAAAGATAAAATAATTAAATTCGAAGGATGTTATCACGGCCACAGCGACAGCCTGCTTGTCAAAGCAGGTTCGGGCGCCGCGACCTTCGGCGTGCCTGATTCTTCAGGCGTGACAAAGGGCGTCAGCCGCGATACGATCGTGTGCGCATACAATGACATCGATTCTGTCAGGCGCGTGATCAGCTCGAAACACAAAGAGATCGCAGCGGTCATAGTGGAACCCGTAGCCGCTAATATGGGAGTCGTTCTGCCGAACCCGGGTTTTCTGCCTGCTTTGCGCGAATTGACCCAAAGGCATAATATCGTATTGATCTTCGACGAGGTCATCTGCGGTTTCCGCTTTACGTTCGGCGCAGTGTCGAGCCTGTTCGGCGTGACACCTGACCTGAGCTGCCTTGGAAAAATTATCGGAGGAGGGCTTCCTCTTGCGGCATACGGAGGCAAAAAAGAGATAATGGACTGCCTTTCCCCTCTGGGAGGAGTTTACCAGGCAGGCACGTTGTCGGGAAATCCTATCGCTGTAGCCGCGGGCCTGGCTGCAATGAAAGAGCTGAAAAACAAAGATTATATAAAGCTTAACGCAACGGCTATCGAGATGTGCCAGGTCATGGAGGATATCTGCAGAAGAAAGCGCATCCCTTGCACTATAAACCGCGCAGGCTCGATGTTCACGGCATTTATGACAGGCAAAAAAGTTGTAGATTACAGCTCTGCGAAACTAAGCGACACCCGGGCTTACGCGAAAATTTTTAGGGCTATGCTTGCCAACGGCGTATATACCGCGCCGTCCCAGTTCGAGGCCAACTTTTTATCGTTCGCTCACACTGACGAGGATTTCAAAAAGACCGTTATCGCTTTTGTAAAGGCAATGAAAAGATGAGTAAAAATAAAGATCCTCTAAAAGAGGCGTTTAAAACCTGCTGGAAAATGATCGGGTCCGTGAAGCTGGCCCTTATTCTATTGTGGGCCATAATAGCGGTTTCGTTCGCAGGCGCTCTTCTGGAAACTGAAATGCAGCCCCTGGTTTATTCGAGCCCGTGGTTTTTCGGCCTTCTGGGGCTTTTCGCGCTGAATCTGACAGCGTGCAGTATTGACAGGATATTATTCAAAAGGAAAAAGGCCGGGTCTGCAATCACGCACGCGGCTGTGCTTGTGATCCTCGCAGGAGCGCTGGTCAGCCTGCTTGCGGGATTCAGAGGCAGTATGGAATTAAGGGAAGGGGAGTCTTCCGAGTCGTTTAAAGAAGGCTTTCATCTGCGCAAGCTCCCGTTTACCGTCAGGCTTGTAGATTTTTCTCTGAATTGGTATCCGCTGGATGAGTCGGCGTTGCCGTTGCGCTGCCGCGTAGGATCAGCCGGGTATTTGGGCGAATTCAAGGCGTCTGCCGGCAAAAAATATTCACTCGGCGATACCGGATATTCGTTTTCCGTCATAAAATATTTGCCGCATTTTGTTTTTGACGAAACCCGCGAGGCTGTCAATCTTTCCGGTCAGCCGTTGAATCCCGCGCTTTTAATACATATCGAGGGCAAGGGTCTAAGCGAAGACCGCTGGGTGTTCGCTTTGCATCCTGATATCCATATGGCAGGGGATCCTGATATAAGATTCAGATTCGATTACGAGCCTGCTATAAAGGAGTTCCGCAGCAGGGTGGAAGTGTCGGATCCGCAAAGAGGCGTTACTTTTAATAAGGATATTAAGGTCAATGAGCCCCTGGAATACCGCGGCTATAATATTTATCAGTCCAGCTATGATTCGGAATCCCTTTCCTGGACAGGCCTTGACGTAGTTTACGATCCGGGCGTGAAAATTGTTTTTTTCGGGTTCATTCTGCTCAACATCGGGGTCATTATGATATTTTATCCTAAACTCAAGGCGTCGCTTAGCGGCGGCCGAAAAGAATAAATGGTCGAAAATCTGCTTAAAACAGGATTTGCATCTTACGTGCTTGCGGCTGTGCTTACCGCGATCCCTGCCGGCCGAAAGATCAAGTGGAAGGACAGACTGGCGTTAGCCTGCCTGTCCGCGGGTTTTATTTTTCATAGCTTAATGATAGGAATGCGCTGGTATGCGGCAGGCAGGCCGCCGTTTGCGAGCATGTACGAATCGCTTGTGTTATTTTCGTGGGCGGTGGTGGCGGTTTATTTTATTTTCACTGGGATGTACCGCGCAAAAATCCTGCTGGC
>JALOQI010000078.1 GCA_025453435.1 Candidatus Omnitrophota bacterium | reverse complement strand
TATGTGCTGGGCAGGCCTGTCGCAGGCCACATAATAGCTTTGAAAAGCGGCCACTCTTTGAACCTCCAGCTTGTAAAACGCATCATGGAACAGCAGGCAAAAGCGCCTGTATCATCTGAACCTGTCGAGATCGTCCCCGGACAGGGCCTGGACATAAACCAGATAATGAAAATACTTCCTCACCGCGAGCCGTTTTTGTTCGTCGACAGGATACTCGATCTAGAGCCCGGAAAACGCATAAGGGGTATTAAGAACGTTACTATAAACGATTATTTTTTCAGGGGGCATTTCCCGGCAAAGCCTGTAATGCCGGGAGTGATCATTTTAGAGGCAATGGCGCAGGTCGGGGGAGTTATGCTCCTTTCGAGGCCTGAGAACAGAGGCAAGCTCGCGTTTTTTATGCTTATAAACAACGCTAAATTCCGCAAAACCGTTGTCCCGGGAGACCAGCTGGTCTTTGAAGTGGAAGTTGTAAAATTAAAATCGAAAACAGGCCATGTTCACGGGACTGCTTCGGTCGGCGATGCGGTTGTGGCGGAAGCCGACCTTATGTTCGCAATAGACGAATCGCAAACTTAAAGGCGTTCAACATGGATATACATCCTACAGCTATAGTATCCAAAAAAGCGAATCTGGCAAAAGGCGTTATAGTCGGGCCTTACGCGGTTATAGAAGACAATGTTTCGATAGCCAAAGGCACAAAAGTAGGCGCTCACTGCGTGATAACAGGCCACACGACTATCGGCCATGACTGCGAGATATTTACAGGCGCGGTCCTCGGCGCAAAGCCACAGGATATGAAGTTCAAAGGCGAGAAGTCATACCTTGAGATAGGCGACCACAATACAATACGCGAATACTGCTTTTTCAACCCGGGCACGGGAGAGGGCGGCAAGACCATTATCGGTTCCCACAATCTTTTTATGGCATTCGCCCACGTTGCGCATGATTGCATCGTCGGGAATCACTGTATAATCGTAAATAACGGCACGCTTGGCGGCCATGTTGTCATGGAAGATTATGCCATGATCAGCGGCCTTACGGCAGTCCACCAGTTTGTAAGGATCGGCAGGCTTTCTATTACAGGAGGCTGTTCGAAAGCCGTTCAGGATATCCCGCCGTTTTCCACCTGCGACGGCCATCCGGCAAGGATATTCGGCCTGAATCTTATCGGCATGCGGCGCCACGGGATAAACCTGGAAACCGTCAAACATCTCAAAAAAGCATTCCGTCTTTTGTTCAACTCCGGCCTGCCTGTAAAAAGAGCCATCGAGCAGCTGGACCCGGGCCTGCTTGCCGATAAAGAAGTCGCTTACCTGGTCAAATTCCTCAAAGATTCTTCGCGGGGCATAGCTCATTCAGCAAGGGTGGACAATGGATCCTGCGATGACGAGGCCGAAGAAAAAATAACAGTATAAAATTTTTAAACCAAGCTTATGGATAGAATAGGTCTTATAGCCGGCAACAGGCGGTTTCCGCTCATTTTTTGCGAGGCTGCAGCAAGGCACGGCGTAAAGGTAACAGCTGCTGCCATAAAAGGGGAGACCAGCCGCGGTATCTGCCGCCTGGCGGAAAAGGTCCGCTGGCTTACGCTCGCCGAGTATGAATCGGTTTTCGACTATTTTCTCAAAGAAGGCATTAAGGACGTTGTTATGGCAGGGCAGATCAGCCCAAGGTCATTGTTCAGCCCTCAGGTCACAAACAGCAAGGCCATCCAGGAATTGCTTAACAGCATTAAAGATAATAAGGCTAACACTATTTTTGGGGCTATTGCGAGGCAGCTGGCTGACCGCGGCCTCAAGCTTATAGACTCGACTACGTTTTTAAAGGATTTTGTTCCCCAAAAAGGGGTGCTGACCGGCCGCCAGCCTTCAGAGGCAGAGTGGAAGGACCTGAATTTCGGAATGGACCTGGCAAAGAATGTGGCGGGCCTGGACATCGGATTGACTGTCGCCGTCAAGAATAGAGCCATAGTGGCTGTGGAAGCGCTGGAAGGCACTGATAATCTGATATTGAGGGCAGGCAGGATCTGTAAAAAGCTTGCGATAGCCAAAGCAGCCAGGCCTGACCAGGATATGCGCTTTGACATCCCTGTTATGGGGCTTAATACTGTTAAAACCCTTATTAGAGCTAATGTTGCATGCATGGCTATAGAGGCAGGCAAAACACTTATTATAGACATGAAGCCGGCTTTAAAGCTTGCGGACAAAAAAGGGATCTCCATAGCAGCTTTGTAGCCTGTCAGAAAAAATCTTGACAGACTAAAAAAATAGTGTAATATAAGTAGCTGTAATAAAGGAGGTTAACATGCCAAAAGCGGCGGTAAAAAGCGCAAGGGTAAAATCGACAAGTTTCGAGTTATTTGCGCCACAGGCAAAAAGGGTCAGTGTAGCAGGCAGTTTTAATAATTGGGATACAAAGAAGGTTACTGCCAAGAAAGATACCAAGGGCATCTGGACTGTCAAGATGAGCCTGAAACCCGGAAGATACGAGTATAAGTTCTTTGTGGACGGCTCATGGGTCAATGATCCAAAGTCTCCGGCTGCGGTATACAATTCTTTCGGCACTCAGAATTCGGTTGTTGAAGTAAAGTAACCAAGGATCTGCCCCCATCTTTCCTGTCAGACGATATATTTGTTTGCCTTAAAAGATGGGGGATTTTTTTATCTTATGACGCTATGAAGTATATCTACGGACCCGTACAATCCCGCAGGCTCGGGCTTTCCCTGGGCATATCGCTGACCCCTCACAAGGTATGCCAGTTCGACTGCGTATACTGCCAGCTCGGAGCGACGACCCTTAAAACCGCCGAGCGATCGGCATATGCACCGTCCGCTGAAGTTCTGGCAGAATTGAGATCCTGGCTGGACACGAACCCGCAAGACCTTAAAACTCTTTCGTTTATAACTCTCGCAGGCGCAGGCGAGCCGACTCTGCATCCGGAAATAGCGTTGATAATCGCAAAGATCAAAGAAATGTCAGGGGTTCCGGCGGCTGTTATAACCAATTCCTGCCTGCTTGGCGATGCGGCAGTGCGCAAAGAATTGCTCCAGGCGGACCTCATAATCCCGTCGCTGGACGCGGCTATACCCGAAGTATTCGCGAAGATCAACAGACCTGTTCCAGGCGTTAAGATAGAGGATATCATCGAAGGCCTTGTGAATTTGCGCAAGGAATATCGCGGCAAAGTTTGGCTTGAGATAATGCTGGTAAAAGGCTACAACGACGACATCAGGCATATCCGCAAGCTCAAAGAAGCGATCGAGCGGATAAATCCCGATAAGATCCAGCTGAATTCTCCCGTGCGCAGCACCACCGAGAAAGATATCTCTGCGTCCGATAAAGACAAGTTAGAGCAGATAAAAGAGCTTCTTGGCGAAAAGGCCGAGATCGTTTAGTGAACTGCGCCCATAGAAGATTGCCTGCAAATTTGCGCCCATAGCTCAACTGGATAGAGCGCTAGCCTTCGGAGCTGGATGTTGGAGGTTCAACTCCTCCTGGGCGCATTGAACATATTGGCTCAACTTT
>JALOQI010000077.1 GCA_025453435.1 Candidatus Omnitrophota bacterium | reverse complement strand
TTCTTTTTATATATATGATCCCCCGAGAAATCCTCAAAGAGATCCGCAGGATCCAGATCACAACCTCCAGGATGGTGACCGACGTTTTCGCCGGCCAGTACCAGAGCGTGTTCAAGGGCAAGGGCATGGAGTTCGACGAGGTCCGGGAATACATCCCGGGCGACGAGATACGCTCGATCGACTGGAACGTCACAGCGCGCACGGGCCATCCGTATGTGAAAAAATTCACCGAGGAGCGCGAGCTCACGGTCATGCTTCTTCTGGATATGTCCGCGTCGTCATTCTTCGGCACAAAGGCGCAGTTAAAAGCGGGCCTTGCGGCAAAAATATGTTCGGTCCTGGCGCTTTCAGCGATCAAAAATAACGACAAGGTCGGCTTTATCGCATTCACCGACAAGATAGAGATCTTTATCCCGCCGCGCAAAGGCCTTCGCCATGTGCTGCGCATAATCCGCGAGGCTTTGTATTTCAAACCCAATAACAGAGGCACTGATGTGCGCCTCGCTCTGGAATATCTCAACCGCGTAACCACAAGAAAGACCGTTTCGTTTGTAATATCCGACTTCTTCGCTCCCGATTTCAAAAAGATGCTAGCTGTGTCGAATAAACGCCACGATATAGTAGCTGTGACCATCACTGATCCTGCGGAGCTCGAATTGACCGACGTCGGCCTTCTGAAACTTTTCGATCCCGAGACCGGGCGCGATTTCATCATAGACAGCTCCAGCGAAAGTGTGCGCGCGGCATACAGGAAAAACGCGTTCTCGCGCAGTAAAGAGCGCACGTCGCTTTTTCAATCGGTCAACGTGGATTGCATTGACGTCCGTACGGACGTGCCGTATTCCTCAAGCCTGCTGAGATTCTTCAGGGCCCGCGAAAGGAGGATGCGGTGAAAGCCTTAGCCGGATTACTGGCATTATTTTTTATAAGCGGGGTTTGCTTTGCTGCCGAGCCGCCGGCCGTAAAAGCCTCTTTTGACAAAAAAGAAGCCGCCATAGGCGATAAAATAATTTTTACTATAACTGCATCGGCTAAAAGCGATATAGAGATCGAACTGCCTGATCTTTCAAAAGCCCTTAAGGATTTTGAAATAATAGATACGTTCCGCAGGGCGAAGAATCTTTTCGGCCGCAAAAGCGTAACGCAGCGCCTCACCTTGCAGTCTTTCGCTCCGGGGAAATATTCGGTCCTTAAACAGCAAGTAAAATACAAGTCCGCGGCGGATAAAGACTGGAATTCGGTTTTAACAGACGAACAGTCCGTTGAAATAAAAAGCGTGCTGGATAAATCCGCCGCGCTTGCCGATATCAAAGGCCCGGTCGGGCTCGGAAGGGCATTGAATATAATTATTCTGATTGCCGCAGCGGCCCTGATACTGTTTATGGCCTTTCGGAAGAAACTATTCCCCGGCAAAAAAAAGCGCGCGGCCGAGGCCCAGCCCTGGAAAGCGCATGAGATCGCATACGCCGGGCTTGAAGTTCTGCAAAGGAGGAATCTTCTGGAAAAGGGCATGACAAAGCAGTATTACAGCGAACTTTCCGATATACTGCGCCATTATCTGGAGAACAGGTTCAGCCTGAAAGCTCCGGAGATGACCACTGAGGAATTCATAATATACGTCCGGGATTACAGCGAGCTTGCGGCCGGGCAGAAGGACCTTCTTAAGGATTTCTTAACGGATTGCGACCTTGTCAAATTCGCCAGGTATATCCCGGAGGCAGGCAGGGGCGAGGCGGCATTCGAAACAGTCAAGCAGTTCGTGGACCGGACAAAAATAGCCGAGCCTCCGGCAGATCAAAAAAGTTAAGGGGTTAGATTGTGTTTTTTTATACGCCGATATTTTTATTGCTGATACCCGCGTGCATTACGGCTGTATATTTCGCCGGGCTTTCGAAAAAGGCCGCGGGGTTTAAATTCTCTTCGGCATCCCTGGTGCAGGGTCTCAAGCCTTCGCTCAAGGTAATAGCAAGCGGCAAACTTATCTATATAAGGCTTGCCGCCGCCATATTCATTGCTCTGGCTTTAAGCAGGCCTGTTTCTCCGACAGCCGAATCGACGATCGAAACCGAAGGCATTGATATAGCCCTGGCCATAGATTCTTCCACCAGCATGCTAGCGGAAGATTTTATCTATTCCGGCAAGCGCGTGAGCAGGATAGACGTCGTAAAAGACGTCGTGCGCGAATTCATAGGGGCGAGAAAAAACGACAGGATAGCAATAGTGACTTTTGCGGCCAGGCCTTACACCATCTGCCCGCTGACTCTTGACTACGGCTGGCTTCTTGATAATCTCGAGCGCATAAAATCAGGCATGGTCGAGGACGGGACCGCGATAGGTTCCGGGATCGCTTCATCGGTAAACCGGCTGAAAAACAGCTCCGCAAATAGCAAGATCGTCATACTCCTTACCGACGGCCGCAATAACGCCGGCAAGATCTCGCCTGTCACTGCGGCAGAAGCCGCCAAAGCGCTTAAAATAAAAATATATACCATCGGCGCAGGGTCAAAAGGGCCGGTGCCGTATCCGGTAAGGGACATGTGGGGCAACAAGGTGTATCAGCAGGCCGAGGTGGATATCGACGAAGATACGCTTACCAGAATAGCCGATATAACAGCGGCTAAATATTTCCGCGCCACTGACACCGAAAGCCTGCGAAGGATATACGCGGAAATAGACAAAATGGAGAAGACCAAGATAGAAGAAAAGGGATATCGGGAATACAACGAATTGTTCCCGTTTTTTTTGATCCCGGGGCTGATATTATTGCTGGCGGAGATAATCCTGTCAAATACGGTGCTGAGAAAACTGCCTTAAAAAAAGGCCAAAGTGTTTACGGCAATTTTTCTTAAGTGAGAAAGCGGTTATGCGGTTTGCGAATGAAAATTATATTTATCTGATCCTGATCGCTATAGGGCTGATCGCGTTCCTGTTCTGGGCAGCCAGGGCGAGGGATAAAGCCCGTGCGCGTTTTGCCCAGCAGGACCTGCTCAAAGAGCTCCTTTCGCAGGTAGACCCGCGTTTGCTGCGGTTAAAAGTCATCGTTTTGGCCGCAGGCGTTCTGTTGTGCCTTATTGCGCTGGCGCGTCCCCAATTGGGGTTCCGGTGGCAGGAAGTCAAAAGAAAAGGCCTGGATATAATCGTCGCGGTAGATACGTCCAGAAGCATGCTTGCCACTGACGTCCGGCCAAACAGGTTATCCCGCTCAAAGCTTGCGCTGAGGGATCTGACCTCAAGGCTGAAAGGCGACCGCATCGGCCTCATAGCATTTTCCGGGTCTGCGTTCCTTGAATGCCCGCTCACAGTGGACTACAGCGGGTTTTTATTAAGCCTTGACGATCTCAGCGCTGACACAATACCCAAAGGCGGCACATCCATATCCAGCGCTATACAGGAAGCCGTTAAAAGCTACTCCGGCGGAGTGAAAAAATACAAAGTGCTCATAATAATAACCGACGGAGAAGACCACGAAGGTGATCCTCTAAAAGCCGCCGAGGAAGCGAAAAAAGAAGGCATAATTATATATTGTATAGGGA
>JALOQI010000076.1 GCA_025453435.1 Candidatus Omnitrophota bacterium | reverse complement strand
ATCTTTGCCTTTCAGTCAACTGCCCCGCGTTAACAAAGCGCGAGGACGGTTTTATAAGCATAAACGAACAGATCTGCACTGGCTGTAATGTCTGTGTCAACGCCTGCCAGTTCCAGGCTCTTCTAAAACAATGAAAAAAAAGACAAATACGCCGAAATCACCCGTAACGAATATTCTTTTCTGCGGCACAGGCGGCCAGGGCGTTCTGGCAGCGGCTGAGATCTGCGGCCTCGCAGCGCTCAATGAAGGGTTTCATGTTAAAAAATCCGAAGTGCACGGCATGGCCCAGCGCGGCGGGTCAGTCGAATCGCATCTGCGCTTCGGGCCGCACGTATATTCGCCGCTTATCCCGCACGGCCAGGTGGATTATCTTGTATCCTTCCTTAAAGAGGAAAGCCTGCGCATGCATAACCTTTTGTCGAAGCACGGTGTCGATCTCACACCCGAACTGGACCGCGGCCTTGCCGCTATTTCTGACAAAAGGCTTCTTAATAGTTTCTTACTCGGAGTTTTATCCGGCCATCTGGCCATATCGCAGGACAGCTGGCTTAAAGCAATCGAACAGGTGTTCGCCAAAAAAAACCTGCAGGGTAATATCGACGCGTTTTTGCATGGAAGGGGAGGCTCAAAATGATCTGGAATGAAAAAATGGAATGCATGGGGATTGAAGACCTCAAACAAGTCCAATCCGACAGGCTCAGGAATCTGGTTTCTTATATCTATAAGAATTCTGCAGCGTATAAAAAGAAGCTGGATGCATTTGGCATCGAACCCAAAGATATAAAGACCATTGAAGATATTAAAAAGCTCCCCTTTACCACAAAAGAGGACATGCGCGACAGCTATCCGTTCGGCTTGTTCTCGCGGCCGATAATAGATATCAACGAGATCCACGTGTCCAGCGGCACAACAGGAAACCCGACCGTGGTCGGATATACAAAAGACGACCTTAAGCTCTGGTCTGAGGTCATGGCGCGCGTTCTTTGCTGCGCAGGCGCAGAGCCCGGAGATATGATCCAGGTCGCTTACGGATACGGTTTGTTCACCGGCGGATTAGGATTCCATTACGGCGCTCTGGAAATGGGGCTGTCAGTTATCCCGGCTTCATCCGGCCAGACCAAGCGGCAGCTTAAGATCATGCAGGATTTCAAGCCCAGGATCCTGGCTTGCACGCCCAGCTACGCGCTTTACATGGCTGAAGAGGCAAAGTCAATAGGTATAAAGCCAAAGGAAGCTTCGTGGAAGGTCGGCGTGTTCGGCGCTGAGCCCTGGAGCGAAGCAATGCGCAAGGCGATAGAAAGCACCTATGATATAATTGCGACCGATGTATACGGCCTTTCTGAGATCATCGGCCCCGGCGTTGCGCAGGAATGCCATCACAAAGCAGGCCTGCATTTGTTCTCCGACGTGTTCTACCCGGAAGTAATCGATCCTAAAACAGGCAAGGAAGTCAAAGAGGGCGCCAAGGGCGAGCTTGTTATCACGACTCTTACAAAACAGGGACTGCCGTTAATCCGATATCGCACGAGGGATATCGTAAGCATAAAATATGAAAAATGCAAATGCGGAAGAACCAGCCCCCGCATTTCAAAGATCAGCGGCCGCACAGACGATATGATAATCGTGCGCGGAATTAATGTATTTCCATCTCAGATAGAGCATGTGCTCCTTGGAATCGAGGGCACACAGCCTCATTACCAGCTTGTGGTTGACCGCAAGGTCGGAGACCTGGATGAGCTCGAAGTGCTGGTAGAGGTAGAAGAAAAGATATTTTCGGACGAGATCAAGAAACTTCGCAGCCTTGAGGAGAAGATAAAGAAAGAGATCGAATCGATACTCGGAGTGTTCGTGAAGGTAAGGCTGGTGGAGCCTAAGACGATCGAGAGAAGCGAGGGCAAGGCGAAGAGAGTCGTAGATAAACGGGTCTTATAATTGGGGTCGAGAGTAGTCAGTAGTTAGTAGTCAGTAGTCAGGGAAAGGAGACGCGCGATGAAACTAATTCAGATATCGATATTTTTGGAGAATAAAAAAGGAAGATTGCTGGATGTATGCTCATTGCTGGGCGCGAATAAGATAAATATCAGGGCGCTCACAGTTGCAGAGAGCGATAATTTCGGCGTGCTGAGGCTGGTCGTAGACAAGCCTCAGGAAGCCACTTCATTGCTCAAGGCTAACAAATTCGTAGCAAATCTTACGGAGATCGTCGGAGTAGAGGTGCCTGATAAGCCGGGCGGCCTTGCCGACGTATTGAAGATCCTTTCGAAGCACAACATTAACGTTGAATATATGTACGGATTCCTGGAGAAATCATCAAACCGCGCGCTTCTAGTATTCAGGTTTGATAATACTGATACGGCCATAGAAGTTTTGAAGGCTAACAAGATCCGCGTGGTCGGACAAAAGGACATGGGGGCGTTCTGATGGAAGTGAAATACTGGAATAAAAAAGCAGAGACGATGTCGCGCAAGGCCCTTAAGGCTTTGCAGTTGAAACGCCTTAAAGAGACAGTGCATTTTGCGCTTAAGACACCTTTTTACAAATCGCGGCTTAAAAAATGCGGAATCAACTCAAGCGACGACATCCGCACAATGGATGACCTTTACAAGATACCCTACACTACAAAAGACGATCTGCGGGAATGTTACCCCAGGGGCCTGCTTGCAGTGCCGATGAGGGATGTTGTCAGGCTGCATACCTCAAGCGGCACGACCGGTGTTCCGACCGTAATATACCACACGCAGGAGGATATCAATAACTGGACAGAGCTTTTGTGCCGCAGTATCGTGGCCACTGGCGCGGGCAAGGATGACGTTTTTCAGAACATGATGACCTACGGCATGTTCACGGGCGGCCTGGGCCTTCATTACGGCGGAGAGAAAGTCGGAATGACCGTGATCCCTATGGGCGGCGGCAACACCAAGCGCCAGGTTCAGCTCATGAAAGATTTCGGCACGACTGTCATTCATGCAACTCCCAGCTATGTCCTGCACATACATTCAAAGCTTGAGGAATGCGGGGTATCGCTTAAAGACCTGAAACTAAAAAAAGCATATCTGGGCGCCGAGCCTTATTCTGAGAACACTCGCAAAAAGATCGAGTCCCTTTATAAAATGGACGCGTATAACTCTTATGGATTGTCTGAAATGAACGGCCCGGGCGTTGCGTTTGAATGCGTTTATAAGTGCGGCATGCATCTGTGGGAAGATACATACATAGTCGAGGTCATTGATCCGAAATCAGGCGAGATATTGCCCGAGGAAAAAGAAGGGGAGCTGGTGTTCACTAATCTTGTGCGCAGGGCTACGCCGCTTTTGCGCTACAGGACCCGCGATATCGCGTATATTTACGGCGGGACATGCAAATGCAGGCGCACGCACCGCAGGATCTCGCGCATCACAGGCAGGACAGACGATATGCTTATCGTAAACGGAGTAAATGTTTATCCGTCGCAGATAGAGACTGTTGTCATGCGCATTCCCGAGGTCGGAACGAATTATCAGATATATCTCGAGAAAGAAGGCACGCTTGATAAGCTGATCGTAAAGGTCGAGATCTATTCCAAGCTTTTCTCCGGCGATATCAGCCAGATAGACGCG
>JALOQI010000075.1 GCA_025453435.1 Candidatus Omnitrophota bacterium | reverse complement strand
GCGGCTGATCGTTTTTGGTTGAAAGAGCCTTTAAAGCGCAGAAACCTCCGACGCCGAGTTTGGTAATACAGCTTTCAGTGCCGCCTGATATCATGACATCCGCGTCACCGCGCTGGATAATGCGCAAAGCGTCTCCGAGAGCGTGAGACCCTGATGCGCAGGCTGTTGTAACGCATGCGTTAGGCCCCATAAAACCGTAGTCGATCGCTATATGTCCGGCCGCTTCATTGACTATCAAGCTTGGTATTAAAAACGGGGATATGCGAGAAGGGCCTTTGGCAAGGACGACCTCATGCTCTTCCTCTATTATACGCAGGCTCCCGATACCCGAGCCCACTATAACACCTATGCGCTCGCGGTCTTCTTTTTCCACATCCAGTCCGGAATCATCTATGGCCTGCTTTGTGCATGCCAGGGCATACAGGACGAATTTTTCAAACCGCTTGGCCTCTTTGGCTGTCATGCCAAAAGCGAGAGGATCGAAATCTTTGACTTCCGAAGCTATCCTTGCATCGTATTGAGTCACATCGAACGTCTTAAGCGGGCCTATTCCGGACAGGCCTTGGCACAAAGCCTTCCAATTAGCCGCAGTGCTATTGCCCAGCGACGATATAAGGCCCAATCCTGTGACTACTACGCGTTTTTCCATAATATGGCTATTAACACATTGCCCCCCTTTTTTTGCCTCGCAATACAAGGGGGGCACATGTTTATATTAAAGAGAGGATCATCCTTTTATTTATTCGCGGTTTTTTCGTCTATATACTTTACGGCGTCAGCCACTTTGGTGATCTTCTCTGCATCCTCATCCGGGATCTCAATGCCAAATTCCTCCTCGAAAGCCATGACCAGCTCGACTGTATCAAGCGAGTCGGCGCCCAGATCGTCAACGAATGACGCGTCCGGCACCACTTCTTCAGGTTTTACTCCTAACTGCTCGGCAATGATCGATTTCACTTTCTCTTCAACAGCCATTCTTCCTCCTTGATTTATACCATCACCATTCCACCGTCCACGACGATCGTCTGTCCGGTTATATAATCAGCCTCATTAGAGGCAAGAAACAAACAGGCATTCGCTACATCCGCCGGCGCTCCCAGCTTGGCCATGGGTATGGCCGCAAGCATTTTCGCCTTGACGTCCTCCGGCAGTTTTGCGGTCATTTCGGTCTGAATAAACCCCGGAGCTATAGCGTTGACATTGACCCCGCGGGAACCGAGTTCCTTCGCAGCGCTCTTTGTCAGCGCTATTATGCCGGCCTTTGACGCCGCATAGTTTGCCTGCCCGTAGTTACCTATTATACCAATGATCGAAGCGATGTTCACTATCTTGCCGCACCGCTGTTTGGACATGGGGCGAAAAACAGCCTTTGTGCAATTAAACGTGCCTTTGAGGTTCACGTTTATGACTGCGTCCCACTCCTGCTGGGACATCCGAAGCAGAAGATTGTCCTTGGTTATCCCCGCATTGTTAACTAATATATCAATCTTGCCGTATTTGTCAAGAATTTTGTTGATGCCGACCTCGACGTTCTCGTAATTCGTCACATCTATCTGATCGGCAAGGGTTTTCCTGCCTGTAGATTCGATCTCTTTACAGGTATTTGCGGCATCTGCGGGGTTTACGTCCCAGATGACTATATCAGCGCCTTCCCCTGCCAGTGCCAGGGCGATCTCGCGGCCTATGCCCCTGCCCCCTCCTGTTACCAGAGCAACCTTATCCTTCAATCTCATGCCTTTGCCTCCGTTTGAGCGAAATTGATAATATCGTCTTTCTTTTCTATGCTATATACCTGGGCCGAAGGATCTATTCTTCGCATAAGGCCTTTGAGCACTTTGCCCGGGCCGAATTCGACGAATCGGGTCACTCCCTGGGCCAGAATACAGCGCATCGACTCTTCCCAGCGAACTGACGAATAGATCTGGCTGACAAGATCAGCCCTGATGGCCTTAGCGTCAGTTTGCGGCTGCGCGGTATAATTACTTATTACGGGTATCTGCGCATCCTTTATGTTGATTGTATTGAGGACAGCCTCAAGCTCCAGGGAGGCTTCTTTCATCAAAGATGAATGAAAACCGCCTGACACCTCAAGCTGTATAACGCGCTTTGCGCCGGCTTCCTGCGCGGCAGCTGACGCCTTTGCAACTGCGTCAGCAGTCCCGGTGATGACTGTCTGGCCCGGACAGTTCAAATTCGCGATCTGCGCTCCTGTATTTTTGCAGATATCGGCCAATTTATCAGATGCCAGATCGATGACTGCGGCCATCTTTCCGGGATGCTTTTTGGCGGCCTCTTCCATTATCTCTCCGCGCTTTTTAATAAGAGAGATACCTTCGGAAAAACTTATGCTGCCTGAAGCGATAAGCGCCGAATATTCGCCCAGTGAAAGGCCTGCGCAAAATACAGGGACAACGCCGTGAATTTTTTTGAACGCTTCATACGCCGCTATAGTCATTGTGACAATAGCCGGCTGTGAGATATTTGTGGGCTTTAAAACCTGGTCCGGGCCTTCGAATGCAAGCTTTTTGAGATCAATCCCCAGGACTTCGCAAGCTTTATCAAAGACCTGCCGGGCTTCTGGGAAATTTTCATAGAGATCCTTTCCCATTCCCGCATACTGGCTGCCCTGGCCGGCGAATAAAAATGCTACTTTTTCCATAAATACGCTACCATTTGATTATCGCGGCTCCACGGACAAGCCCGGCGCCAAACGCGACCAGTAATACAATGTCGCCTTTTTTTATTTTTTCAGCCTGGACTGCTTCGACCAATGCGGTCGCTGTGGAAGCAGAAGACATGTTGCCGTATTTCTCTATATTGAGGTAGATCTGGGCATTTACGAATCCCAGTCTTTTTGCCACTGCATCTATGATGCGAAGGTTTGCCTGATGCGGGATTATCCAGTTTATATCAGCGCACTTAAGCCCTGCCTGTTTCAGGGCTGTCTGCGCGGCTTCGACCATTGACATTACAGCTATCTTGAAAACCTCGTTGCCTGCCATTTTTATATAATTTAACCGTTGATCAAGGGTCTCCTGCGACGAAGGCAGGCGAGAGCCGCCTGCAGGCATATGCAAAAGGCCCGTATACTGGCCTTCACAGCCAAGATACGAGGAAAGTATTCCGCCTGATTTTACCTCTCCCAGGACCGCAGCGCCTGCGCCGTCGCCGAATAACACGCAGGTAGATCTATCCTTCCAGTCTGTTATGCGGGAAAGCACTTCGGAACCCACAACAAGCGCATTTTTGCATGTGCCCCTTGCAATAAACTGCTGGGCAATGCCAAGCGCATAAATAAATCCCGCGCATGCGGCAGATATGTCAAAACAGATAGCCTTCTTCGCTCCGAGTTTCGCCTGAACAAAACATGCCGTAGCCGGAAACTGCACATCGGGCGTGATAGTGGCGATTATGATAAGGTCCAGATCCGCGGGCTTTATGCCGGCGTTTTTTAGCGCCTCGTTAGCGGCATGCACAGCCAGATCGCTCGCCGCTTCATCCTTAGAAGCTATGTGCCTCTCCTTTATGCCTGTGCGCGTCGTTATCCACTCATCCGACGTATCGACCATCTTTTCAAGGTCCGCATTGGTGAGGACTTTTTTCGGGAGATACTTGCCTACGCCTATTATACCTACTTTTTTCATAAAAAATTTACCCTAACTGTA
>JALOQI010000074.1 GCA_025453435.1 Candidatus Omnitrophota bacterium | reverse complement strand
AGTAGTTAGTAGTCAGGGGAGAGAGAGGGATAAAATCATGCAGGAAGCGATTAAGAAAGCGGATGTTCTGATAGAGGCGCTGCCGTACATACGTCAATTCCATAACAAGATAGTGGTCGTCAAATACGGCGGGAGCATACTGGGCGAGGATAAGATCCGCAAAGGAGTGCTCGAGGATATTGTATTCATGAATTTCATGGGGCTTAAAACTATTCTTGTGCACGGCGGAGGGCCGAACATCAGCGACCGCATGCGCGCATCGGGCAAGAAGACTGATTTTGTGGACGGAATGCGGGTGACGGATGAGCAGACCCTTAAGGTTGTCGAAGAGGAATTGCAGAAGCTCAACGACATGATAGTAAAGGAAATTATGGAGCTGGGCTGTCAGGCTGTGGGCATGAACGGAAAAGAGAACAAGCTCCTGGCTGCTGATAAAAAGAAAGCGAATATCGACCTGGGCCTGGTGGGCCATATCACAGGTATAAATTCAAAGGCTATACTGGACGCGCTGGATAAGGATAAGGTTGTTGTTATTCTGCCTATGGGCGCAGGCAGTGACGGCAAGACTTACAATGTTAATGCTGACGAGGCGGCTGCGAATGTGGCAGAGGGCCTGAATGCGGAGAAGCTTGTTGTGCTGACGAATGTCAAGGGTATCATGCGCGACCCTGATGACGCCGGTTCATTTATTTCAACGCTGACGCGCGAGGAAGCCAAGACCCTTATAGATAAGAAAGTCGTTCAGAGCGGGATGATCCCTAAGGTCCTCGCCTGCATTCACGCTATAAACAAAGGCGTTAAGAAAACCCACATGGTCGACGCATGCATCCCGCACGCGCTGCTGCTCGAGATATTCACCGACCAAGGGATAGGAACTGAGATAATTAGCTAATGAAAAACTTCAATACCTTAGCTAATTTTCTGCAGACGCTTTAGCTAACTCATTGGTAGATTTTAATTTATAACTTTAAGTTTTAGGGTAGAATATTGAAGAGTATGGCTGTGAAAATTTGCAATATAACTTTAATTTGTATCTTGAATAATCACAAGATGTTAGCTAAAGCGTCTGGAAAAGGAAGGCGATGACGAAAGCGGAAGTCTACCAATCTTATAATGAGTTTATCGTACCCAGTTATACTAAAACTCCCGCGATCTTTGTCAAGGGCAAGGGGAGCTATCTCTGGGATATTGACGGCAAGAAATACCTGGATTTTTTCCCGGGCTGGGGCGTCGGGAATATCGGCCATTGCCACACCAAGGTAATGACAGCTGTGCGCGACCAGGTCGCCAAGCTGATTTTCATCCCCAACAATTATTATAATATTCCTCAGGCAAAGCTTGCCAAGGAATTGAATTTCTGGGCGGCCAAGCCCTACAAAGCTTTTTTTGGCAATTCCGGCGCAGAGGCCAATGAAGCTGCGATCAAGCTTTCGCGCAAATTCGGCAAAGGCCGGCATGAGATAATTACTTTTTTGGATTCATTCCACGGCAGGACGCTTGCGGCGCTTTCGGCAACGGGCCAGAAAAAATACCAGGAAGGTTTCGAGCCTCTTGTCCAGGATTTCAAATCAGTCGCTTTTAATGACCTGGATGCAGTAAAGCAGGCAATAAGCGACAAGACCGTTGCTATAATGCTTGAGCTGGTCCAGGGAGAGGGCGGCATTAATATCGCTACCCCTGAATTCGTCAAAGGCCTCCGGGAATTGTGCGACAAAAATAAATCGCTTCTGATATTAGATGAGGTCCAGACAGGCATTGGCAGGACCGGCACTATGTTCGCCTGGCAGCAGTATGATATCGAGCCTGACATTTTCACCCTTGCAAAATCCCTCGGCGGCGGCCTGCCCATAGGCGTGATGATGGCAAAGCCCGAGCTTGCCGGCCTTCTGACCCCGGGCACCCACGCGTCGACATTCGGCGGCGGGCCTGTTGTTTGCCGCGGGGCGCTGGCAGTCCTGCAGGCAGTGCAAAAAGAGGGTATGCTTTCAAACGCAAAGAAAATGGGCGCGTTTCTCAAGGAGCAATTGATAGAGCTCAAAGGCAAGCACCCGATAATAAAGGATGTGCGGTCAATGGGCCTGATGATAGGCGTGGAGCTTTCGGTTCCGGGCAAGCCAATAGTCGAAGCCTGTATGAATAAAAGCCTGCTAATAAATTGCACACACGACAAAGTCCTGCGCATAATGCCGGCTCTGAACGTGACAAAAGCGCAGATAACAAAAGCAATAGCCATACTCGATTCGGCCCTGGCCCAAAATCAGGCCGGTCAATAGAAAAAGAGGTTGAGATGAAAAAAGATCTTCTTACGATCGGGCAGTTGAGCGAAAAAGAGATATATGAGATATTCGACCTTACCGCAAAGATCAAAAAGTCGCCTGAGAAATTCGATTCTACACTTAAGGGCAGATCTCTTGCTTTAATATTCCAGAAGCCCTCGAACCGGACTTATGTTTCTTTTTATGTGGGCATGTTCCAGCTCGGAGGCACGGCTCTTTATCTGGGCCCCGACCAGATAAAGCTCGGAGAGCGCGAGACAGTGCACGACGTTGCAAAAACTCTGAGCAGGTATGTCAGCGGCATTGTCCTGCGCACTTTCGCGCACCAGATAGCCATAGACATGGCAGCTTACGCTACAGTTCCTGTCATAAACGGGCTTTCGGATTACGCTCATCCTTGCCAGGCTCTTGCAGACCTGTTCACGGTCAAGGAAAAATTCGGCACTTTCAAAGATATCACCATTGCTTATGTCGGCGACGGCAATAACGTATGCAATTCCCTTATCGCGGCCTGCGCAAAGATAGGAGTAAATTTCAATATCGCAACTCCTAAGGGCTATGAGCCTGATTCGGGCGTGATGAAAATAGCGCGGGTTCTCGCTCAAAAATCCGATGCACAGGTAAAGCTGTTCGGCGATCCGGCAAAAGCGGTTAAAGGCGCTGACGTCCTCTACACCGACGTGTGGGCGTCAATGGGCCAGGAGGCAGAGGCAGCCAAGCGCAAAAAAGATTTCAAAGGTTTCCAGCTGAATTCGAAACTTTTAGCCCTGGCTAATAAAGGCGCTTTTATAATGCATTGCCTGCCCGCGCACCGCGGAGAAGAAATATCCGACGATGTTATAGACGGCAGGAATTCGATTGTTTTCGACGAGGCTGAGAACAGGCTGCACGTGCAAAAAGCGATACTTGTGAAATTGTTATCAAAGTGAGCCGCGACAGCTTAAAATTACGGCGCACTCATTCAATCAAGGAGATCAGTTCGATGAAAAAGATAGTTCTTGCGTATTCCGGCGGGCTTGACACATCCTGCGCCATCAAATGGCTTAAAGACCGGGGCTTCGACGTGGTATGTTTTATCGCAGACCTCGGACAGGGCGAGGATTTCCAGGCGATAGAAGAGCGCGGGCTTGCCGGCGGCGCATCCAAAGTCTACTGCAAGGATCTGACGGACGAGTTCGTCAAAGATTTTATAATCCCTGCTCTAAAGGCAAATGCCGTTTATGAAAATAAATACATGCTCGCCACAGCGCTGGGCAGGCCTCTGATCGCCAAGTATCTTGTGGAAGTCGCCCATAAGGAAAAAGCTGAGTATGTGGGCCACGGATGCACGGGAAAGGGCAATGACCAGGTCCGCCTCGAAGTCACCACAGCCATACTCGACCCTGAATTAAAGATCGTAGCTCCCGTGCGCGAGTGGGAATTCAAATCCAGGGAAGAGGAAGTCGAATATGCCCTGAAGCACAATATCCCTATAGA
>JALOQI010000003.1 GCA_025453435.1 Candidatus Omnitrophota bacterium | reverse complement strand
TTTCTCTTATCGCGGGCCTGGCCATGCGCAGGATATGCCGGACCGATCAAGACCTGCGCTGGATGCACGGCATGATAGTGGTGTCTCTTTCCTGGATCGTGGCGATGTTTCTGGCAGCTGTGCCGCTGTATTTAAGCGGCCACTGGAAGTCCTTCATGGATGCATGCTTTGACACAATGTCCGGATTAGCCACAACGGGCCTTGCGCTCGTGCAGGATATGGACCATCTGTCTTACGGCCATAATCTCTGGCGGCATCTGATAATGTTCATAGGCGGCCAGGGCATTGTTATAGTAGCCCTGAATCTCTGGCGGCATCTGATAATGTTCATAGGCGGCCAGGGCATTGTTATAGTAGCCCTGTCGTTCTTTGTCAAAGGGGTATCCGGAGCATTCAAGATGTACGTGGGCGAGGCGCGCGACGAGCGGATTTTGCCCAATGTAATCCAGACCAGCCGTTTTATCTGGCTTGTCAGCGTTGTTTTTCTGATCCTGGGAACTCTCGCCCTTGGGATTGCCGGACTTCTCGGCGGCATGAAACCTTTTAACGCTTTTTTCCACGGCGCCTGCATTTTTATGGCAGCTTTTGACACAGGAGGGTTTGCCCCTCAGTCCCAGAGCATCCTTTATTACCACAGCCTGCCGTACGAGATAATAACAATAGTTATAATGATCCTCGGGGCTATAAATTTCAAATTGCATTACCACGTGTGGACAGGCAACCGCAAAGAGATCATGAAAAATATAGAAAGCCGCGCGCTTTTTGTGACGGTCCTGATAACTTTTTTTATAACTGCCGCGGGTCTGCAAAAAGCAGGCATCTACCCGGCTGCGGCCACGCTTTTTAGAAAAGGTTTTTATCAATTGATCTCGGGCCATACGGGCACCGGTTTCCAGACGATATATCCTGCTCAGTTCCTGCTTGATTGGAATGACATGGCGCTTGCCGGGGTTATTATCGCTATGGCCCTGGGGGGTGCCGCGTGTTCCACAACAGGCGCTATCAAAATGATCAGGATCGGCATCATAGCAAAAGCTTTTATCCAGGATGTAAAGCGCATCCTTCTGCCTGACCGCGCTATTGTGGTCCAGAAGTTCCATCATATTAAGGACATTTTTCTTGAGGACAAGCTTGTCAGGCCGACGCTGATCATCACCCTGGCGTATATATGTTTGTATGGCCTCGGCGCGCTTATAGGCACGTTCTATGGATATCCTTTTTTGAATTCGCTTTTTGAATCCACGTCTGCTGCGGCAAACGTCGGGCTGTCCTGCGGCATAACGGCGGTGTCAATGCCCGCAGGCCTTAAGGTGACCTATATGGCCCAGATGTGGGCGGGAAGGCTTGAGTTCATGTCGGTGCTGACGCTTTTAGGGTTCTTTGTAGCAGCCGTAAAGGGGAAAAGATGAAGGTCCTTTTGCGGCCGCTTTGTTTTTGCATATGCCTGCTTTTGCCATGCTCTTTTTTGTCCGCCCAGGCTGCTTCGGTTAACGAACTGATAAACACCGCGGCAACGATCGATAACAATACCGTGACCTTAACGGGCGAGGCCATCGGAGAAGTAATGAACAGAGGCGCTTATTCCTGGGTCAATGTTAACGACGGCACAGCGGCTATAGGCGTGTGGATGAGCGCGCAGGATGCGGCGCAGATACTATTTTGCGGAGACTTCAGCCATGAAGGAGACCTGGTGGAGGTGTCCGGCATATTCAACAGGGCCTGCGGCGAGCACGGCGGAGACATGGATATCCACGCAAGTAATTTAAAAATATTGCAGCACGGCAGGAAAAAACCGGCGGGATTCGACGGTACAAAAAAAGACTGGGCTGTAAAACTATTGGGAGCATTGGTAGTCATATGGATATTGACTCAATTAAAACTGCGCTGAATCAGGAGCTCGAGGCTGTAAAGGGTTCAGCCGACCTTGAAGCGCTCCGGGTCAAATATCTGGGCAGAAAAGGCGCGTTGGCCCAGATGACAGGCTCTATCCCTTCATTGCCGCCTGAACAGCGCGGCGTTTTCGGCAAACAGGTCAATGAGCTGAAAAATCATATCGGCGCTCTTTTAGACGAAAAACAAAAAACGCTTGGCGCGGCCACATCCGCTTGCGCCGGAGAAACAGCCGATATGGGGATGCCCGGCATAGCGCAGGACGCCGGCAGGCGCCATGTGCTCACCCAGATAATCGACGAGATCTGCGGCCATTTTGAGCGCATGGGATTTATTATCAAAGAAGGCCTTGAGGTCGAGACCGAATATAACAACTTTACGGGGTTGAATATCCCGCTCGAACATCCGTCGCGCGAGGCATTCGACACTTTCTATCTAAAAGGCCTCGATGCGCGGTTGTTGGGCAGGCCCGCTTCTGACGGGAAGCTTCTTTTGCGCTCGCAGACATCTTCCGTTCAGATCCAGGTCATGAAGGCCAATAAGCCGCCGCTCGCGATCGTAGCCCCGGGCCGGGTTTACAGGCCGGATGCCGTTGACGCGTCGCATTCGTTCATGTTCCATCAGATAGAGGGATTTTTAGTGGACAAAGGCGTCAAGTTCTCGGACCTCAAGGGCACGCTTGAATTTTTCGCAAAGGCGGTGTTCGGCAGGGACATTAAAATGAGGTTCAGGCCGCATTTCTTCCCGTTCACGGAACCCTCGGCTGAAATAGACATATCATGCATAATATGCAAAGGCAAGGGCTGTTCTGTCTGCGGGAAAAAAGGCTGGCTTGAGATATTGGGTTCGGGCATGATACACCCGAACGTTTTTAAAAACGTAGGTTACGATCCGAAAGCCTATACGGGTTTTGCGTTCGGCATGGGGGTCGAGCGCATAGCGATGCTTAAATACGGGATAAACGATATCCGCCTTTTTTACGAGAACGATCTGCGCTTTTTGAGGCAATTCTAATCATGAAAATCACCTATAACTGGATAAAAGAATTTGTCGACCTGGATATATCTGCCACAGAGCTTGCAGATAAGCTGACCATGGCAGGCATAGAGGTTAAGGCGGTTGAGCCGCGCGCCGGCGATTTTGTTTATGAAATAGAGATAACCTCAAACAGGCCCGATTGGCTCAGCGTCCTGGGCATAGCAAGGGAAGCGGCTGCAGTAACCGGAAAGAAATTGAAAAAAAGCGCTTTAGCAATAAACGCAAAAAAATCAAAAGCGTCCGCTGCAGATTCCTGGAAGGTCAATATAGAGGACAGAAAAGACTGCTTTATTTACACGGCGAAGCTGCTTACGGGGCTTGCGGTAGGGCCTTCTCCTGATTGGCTCAAAAACAGGCTTGAGCTTGTCGGATGCCGCAGTGTTAATAATGCCGTGGACATAACCAACTATTGCCTTTATGAGCTGGGCGAACCTTTGCATGCGTTTGACGCCGATGCTTTAGTTCAGGGGTCTATAGGCGTGCGCAGGGCAAAGCCTGGCGAGAAAATAGTGACCATCGACGGCCAGGAGCGAAAGCTGGATAATAATATTCTCGTAATTGCGGATGCGAATAAGCCGGTGGCTGTCGCAGGCGTAATGGGCGGGAAAGACACAGAGGTTACGGAAAAGACGAAAAACGTTCTTCTTGAAGCAGCCATATTCCATCCGGTCGTGGTCCGCCGCGGCAGGCAGGCGCTTGGATTGCAGACAGATGCGTCTTACAGATTCGAGCGCGGTATAGACCCGGATATGGTCGAAATAGCGTCAATGCGGTGCGTTGAGCTAATGCAGCGGCTATGCGGTGCCAGCCTTAGATCGGCTAATAGCTCGCCCGCGATGAAACGCGCGGCAAAAACAGTAGCTTTTTCCGCGCAGGACGTAAACAGCATCCTGGGCGTGTCTTTATCGGCTGACAAGATTTCAAAGATACTTGAGTCTCTCGGATTTTCAGTAAGGAAAAAAGCAAAAAGCTCTTTTGCGGTATCAGTGCCTGGGAGGCGCCAGGATGTTAACGCCCCGGTCGACCTCGTAGAAGAAGTGGCGCGGATATACGGTTTTGACCGCGCGCCTTCAAGCCTTGCCGCGGTGAAACTCCAATCAGAGGGAGACGATACATACAGGCGCATAGCAGGCATAAAGACATTGCTCAATAGCCTCGGGCTTGACGAGGTCATAACGTACAGCATGACGGATTCCGCGTCCCTGGCAGGTTACTGGGAAGATGAAAAAGCCCTTGCGGCTATTGCCAACCCTTTGAGCGAAGAACAGGAATTGCTCAGGCCGGTTCTTATGCCAGCTGTTTGCCGCAGCGTCGCTTACAATCTGCGCCAGCAGCAGGATTATGTCGGCATTTTTGAAATAGCAAAAACCTATAGGCTCAATAACGGCAGGCTGGCGGAAGAATATCACCTGTGCGCGGCAGTCTGCGGGTCCAAGCCTGTGTGGCTTGAAGCCCAGAAAAAGCGGCTCGTCGATATACCCGGATTTTTGCACCTCAAGGGCATTGCCTCAGGTCTATTCGACAGATGCGGGATAAGCGCATACTCTTTCAATGCCGTCGGCCCTCAGCTGGTCGAAATCAGCATAGCCGGCAAACCTGCCGGCATCATGCGAAAGCTTTCAAGCCAGATGTTAGACAGGCTGGAAATAAAGAACAAAGATGTTTATGCTTTTGAGATCGCGCTGGAGCCTTTATTAAAAGGCTTTGGCGCAGCGCGAAGGTATGAGCCGATGAGCAAATACCCCGGGATCTCGCGCGACATCAGCATAGTAGTAACGGACGATATACAAACGGCGCAGCTGGTTGAACATATCCGACAGCATGGCGGGGAACTCTTAGAGAAAGTCCAGATCAGCGATTTTTATAAAGGCAAACCTATACCCGAGGGCCGCAAGAACCTCACGATCTCGTGTTTTTACCGCTCGAACAGCCGCACGCTTCAGGAATCCGAGGTTGCGCAGAAGCACGGCGCTGTCATAGAATTCTTAAAAGTGCGGTTTGACGCCGGTATACGGTGACCTTGACTGGGCTTATGCCGCGTGGTATACTTCTTGTGCAAGAGAAAGCTCTTTAATATCCCTGCCGTGTCCGTTGGTAATGCTTGAAAATTGGTGAATCAACAGAATAATCATGGGAGCCTTGATTCTTCTGCGCCTTGGCGCAGAGAGATGGCACCCACCTGACACCGTAAGGTTCAGCCATCAAGCGCCAACGACACAGTGCGGGGATTTTTTATGGACCTTTTCTCTAAAGAGCGCAGCGAAAAAACTTTCAAATCCCTTCCTCTTGCGGCGCGCATGCGGCCGGCGAGCCTGGATGATTTTATAGGCCAGGAGCATATTCTGGGCCCCGGGAAGCTTTTGCGAAGGGCGATTGAATCCGACCGCATAACTTCAGCAATACTCTTCGGCCCTCCCGGAAGCGGCAAAACCTCTCTTGCGCAGTGCATAGCAGGCGCGACAAAATCATTTTATGCGGCTATAAACGCCACTACTTCGAATGTCGACGAGATCCGCAAGGTCATCGCTGCGGCAAAATTGCGGCGGGATAACGGCGGGCCGCGGACCATATTTTTTATCGACGAAATACACAGGTTCAATAAGGCCCAGCAGGACGTGCTTTTGCCTGACGTTGAGCAGGGCAATCCCGTGCTTATCGGAGCCACCGTTCACAATCCCTTCTTCTATATAGCCTCGCCGCTTGTTTCAAGATCCCTTGTCCTGGAGCTAAAGCCTTTGTCGGAGAGTCAGATAATGACTATTATGCAGGCGGCTTTAAAAGACAAAGTCAGGGGGCTGGGAGCTCTAAAAATTAAGTCCGGCAAGAATGCGCTTGAATTCCTGGCGCAGGTCTGCGAAGGCGACGCCCGCAGGGCATTGAACGCGCTCGAAATGGGAGTTCTTACAACGCCGAAGGATAAAAACGGGATCATACGGTTCGACCTGGAGGCAGCTTCTGAATCCATACAGAAAAAGCCCGTGACTTATGACAAAGACGAAGACGGCCATTATGATACTGCCAGCGCGTTCATAAAATCGATGCGCGGGTCCGATCCGGACGCCGCTATATATTGGCTTGCGAAAATGCTTTACGCGGGCGAAGACCCCAGGTTCATAGCCCGGCGCGTCTGCATACTGGCGTCGGAAGACGTGGGAAATGCCGATCCACTTGCGCTGGTGCTCGCTAATGCCGCTTTGCAGGTGTCGGAATTCATAGGAATGCCCGAGGCAAGGATCACCCTTGCGCAGGCAGTGACATATGTCGCGTGCGCGCCCAAATCCAATGCCGCGTATATGGCCGTAGAAAAAGCGCAGGCTGATATAGCGTCGGGAAGATCGCAGGAAGTTCCCGTGCACCTTAAATCCACAGCATATGCCGCATCAAAAAAACTCGGGCACGGCAATGGCTACAAGTACAGCCATGATTTCCCGGGCCACTACGTTAAGCAGGAATATACTATAAAAAAGGTACGCTATTATGAGCCGGCGGATATAGGCTATGAAGCAAAAATAAAAGCCAGGCTCGATAAACTTCGAAAGGAGACCGGATGATCATCACCGAACAGAAACCGCTGGCGGAGATCCTTGAAAGCCTGAAGAATTATAATAAAATTTTTCTTGTCGGATGCGGGGATTGCGCGACAGCGTGCAAGACCGGAGGAGAGGCTGATGTGGTTTCGATCCAAAAACAGATCGAAAACAGCGGCAGGACGGTTACCGGCGTCTGTATCCCGGATGCGGCCTGCGTTGCCGCGAAATTAAAATCCGCGGCTGCAAAACATATGCAGGCGATGCGCGCATCAGACGCTGTTTTGATTTTCAGCTGCGGCCTGGGCGTGCAGTCGTTTAAGGATAATGACCGGCTGAACCTGGCAGTGCTGCCGGGCTGTAATACGCTGTCAGCGGCAGTGCTGGACAGCAGGGGCGATCTTTTTGAAAAATGCGCCATGTGCGGCCAGTGCGTGCTTGGCGAGACGTTCGGTATATGCCCTGTGGCATTATGCCCCAAAGGCCTTTTAAACGGGCCGTGCGGAGGCATGAACAAAGGCAAGTGCGAGCTGGACCCGGAGCGCGATTGCGCCTGGGTGCTTATATATAAGGAAGCGGGCAGAAAAAATTCCCTGGATTCGCTCAAGAAGATCCAAAGCCCCAGGGACCACAAGAGGAGCGTAAAACCGCATAAGCTCATCGTAAATCAGGCGGTTTCGAAGTAAAAAATGGCGTCAAAATCGAGAGACATAGCGTTGACAAAACAGTCGATTCGTAATAGAATCTTAGTAAGGCTGAAAACCCAAAAGGAGGGCCTCAGGACAAGGAAAAGCGGGCTTATCGCAAAAAAGCTTTTTCGAACCCGCGCTTTCATGCGGGCAAAAATAGTGATGTTTTACAAGGCGTTCAAAGGCGAGGTCGACACAGAGATAATGATAAAAGCAGCTCAAAAATCAGGCAAGATCGTCGTAGTCCCTGTTTGTGGTGAAAATAGAGCATTGATTCCGTGTATACTCAAGGACGGCGCGCATCTTTTGCGAGGCCCCTATGGTATATGGGAACCCGCTGTTAAAAAATCCGTCCCGTTCAAGTCTATTGACCTGGTGATAGTGCCGGGCCTTGCGTTTACCAGAAAAGGTAAGCGCCTGGGGCGGGGCAAGGGTTACTACGACCGGTTTTTGCTGCGTCACTCTGTACACGCTGCTACTATAGGCCTGGCTTATGACTTCCAGGTGCTTGCCGATCTGCCCACCAACGCCATGGACGTCAACGTCCAGAAGGTTATCGCCGCCTGAAAACGCGCTCAGGGACGGATAGCCTTTAGCAAACGAACCATTAAAATAGAGGAGGCTTCGCACCATGATCACCATCATCGCATTTATCGGCATTGCTGTTGTGGCGCTGTTGACCGGATATTTCCTTCGCAAAATAATAGCCGAGCAGAAACTGCGCGACGCGGAAACTCAGGCTAAATATGTAATCGAACAGGCAAAAAAAGAGGCTGCGGACAGGCATCGCAGCGCGGAGCTCGAAGCCAAAGACCTTTTGTACCGCATGCGCCAGGATTTCGAACAGCAGACCAAGGACCGCAGGCAGGAGATATCGAATCTGGAAAAACGCCTTTCTCAGAAGGAAGAGAACATAGACCGCAGGCTGGACCTTCTTGAGAAAAAGGAAAAAGACCTTGAGCAAAAAGGCGACAATATAAAAAGGCTCGAAGACGGTTTAAAGACCAAAGAGAATTCGCTCCATTTATTGATAGCCGAAGAAAAAGAGCGTTTGCAGAAGATAGCGTCGCTTTCTCTCGAAGAGGCCAGGCAGATCCTTTTGTCCCGGCTCAACGAAGAGCTCAACACCGAAAAAGCCGTGCTTATAAAAAAGCAGGAAGAGGAGCTGCGCAGCGCGGTGGATAAAAAGGCAGTGGAGATAATAAGCCTGGCTATCCAGCGGTGTTCCGCCGAGCAGACGGTAGAATCCACGGTCAGCGTGGTAAATCTGCCGAATGACGAGATGAAAGGCCGCGTCATAGGCCGCGAAGGCCGCAATATCCGCGCGCTTGAAATGGCAACGGGCGTCGACGTGATCATCGACGACACGCCCGAGGCTGTGACGCTTTCATGTTTTGACCCTGTGCGCCGCGAAATAGCGCGCCTGAGCCTGGAAAAGCTTATCGGAGACGGGCGCATACACCCGGGCCGCATCGAAGAAGTGGTCGAAAAGACCAAGAAGGATATGGATGAAAAGATCAAAGAGGTGGGCGAGCGCGCTGCCTTTGATTCAGGGGTGGAGAACCTGCACCCGGAGCTTGTAAAATTATTGGGCCGCCTTAAATACAGGACGAGTTTCGGGCAGAACGCGCTTCAGCATTCCCAGGAAGTATCGTATCTTATGGGCGTGATGGCGTCGGAGCTGGGGCTTGATTTCAAAATGGCCAGGCGCGTCGGCCTTTTGCACGACCTCGGAAAAGCGCTGGATTATCAGGTCGAAGGCACTCATGCCAAGATCGGCGCGGATGTAGCTAAAAAATACAACGAATCTCAGGAAGTCATACACGCGATAGAGGCGCATCACGAAGAGACGCCTCTTGTCAGCGCGTACGCGGTGCTTGCAGTCGCGGCTGATGCAATAAGCGCCGCGCGTCCGGGCGCGCGCAGGGAGACGCTTGAAACATATATCAAGCGCCTTGAGAAGCTGGAAGCTATTGCAAACCAGTTCAAGGGCGTTGATAAGACATACGCGATACAGGCAGGACGCGAGATAAGGATCATAGTACAACCCGAAAAGATCAACGACGGCGAAGCGGTAAATATGTCCCGCGAGATCCGCAAGAAGATCGAGGAGGGGATGGAGTATCCGGGCCAGATCAAGGTTACGGTGATCAGGGAGACCCGGGCAATAGAATATGCGAAGTAGACGATAGGTATTAGTAGTCAGTAGTTAGGGGGAAGGAAGATGAGGATCCTTTTTATAGGAGACATAGTAGGAGCGCCGGGGAGGGAAGCGGTTGAGAAGCTCGTGCCTGCGATGCGCAGGGAGCACGGGATCGATTTCGCCATAGCGAATGCCGAGAATTCATCGGGCGGTTCCGGCATTACCCCGCAGACCGCGGCCAACCTTTTCAATTCCTCTGTGGATGTGCTTACATCGGGCGACCACATCTGGAAGCGAAAGGAGATATTCGAGCTGATCCGTTCCGAGCCGAAGATCCTCAGGCCCATTAATTATCCTGCGGGCGCGCCGGGATGCGGATACGGCATATTCCGGACAAAATCAGATATAAAGGTCGGCGTTATAAACGTGCTTGGCAGGGTATTTCTCGAGCCGCTTGAGTGCCCTTTCAAGACAGTGAAGCAGGCGGTTATAGAGATCCGTAAAGAAACGCCTGTGATATTCGTGGATATCCACGCAGAGGCGACCTCGGAAAAGATAGCTATGGGATGGTATCTGGACGGGGATGTGTCAGCCGTGGTCGGCACGCATACTCATGTCCAGACAGCCGACGAGCGGGTTCTCCCGAAGGGGACAGCATACATAACCGACGCGGGTATGGTTGGGCCGTTCGATTCCGTCCTCGGCCGCCGCGTGCAGGACGTGCTTGAGAGATTTTTGAACTGCGTGCCTGTAAGGTTCGAAGTCGCCGACGGGAATGTCCAGATGCACGGCGTTATAATAGATGTCGACGAAAAGACGGGCAACGCGCGGTCAATAAGCAGGTTCCAGAAAAAACTGTGATCTTTGCGATGACAAATCCTTCAATCAGAAAAAATGCGCGCATAGCCGCCGCCTCGCTTTGGTTCCTCGCTCTATACGCGGCTGCCTGCTTTGTTCCTTCTGCCCTGGGGCAGGAGGGCGACATCGAATACGTCCTCGACGTTGGGTCCAACCCGATACAGCTGCCGGATATCTACCAGCCTTCTATCGACCTGAGCGGGAGAGGCTTCCACAGCGACCCAGCTTGGCCGCAGTCTCTTGCGGACCAGCGCGCCCTTTCAGCCTGGCAGAAAGATATAGGCATGCGAAACATATGCAGGCTGCAGTATAATCTCTGGGAGATAAGCGAGGTCGGGGCTAATCTGTCGCTTCAAACCAAGCTTCTTTCCAATTACGAAGATATTATAAAAAAAGCCGATGATTCGCAGGCTGTTGTGATCCTCAATCTTTTCAGCACGCCGCAGGGCCAGGGCAAAGTGCTGGATAAGAAAAGTTCGCCGGTTGACCTCAAGGCTTTTAAGTCGACCGTAAAAGAGATCATCCGCTACTACAGCTGTGTCAAGCGCTACAGGATATGGTATGAGGTCTGGACAGCGCCTGACCTGGACGAGTTCTTTCTCGGAAGGCAGCAGGAATATCTGAATCTTTACAGGGCTGTGGCAGAGAGCGTCCGGGAGCTCGAAGCCGAATTCAAGATAAATATCCCGGTCGGAGGGCCGTCTTCAAGCTGGTGGTTCCGCAGCATAGGCGGGAATACCAATGTCAGCCCTGAGAGAAGCTTGATCTATGAGCTCATAAAGTTCTGCTATCACTATAAGCTCCCGCTTGATTTTATATCATGGCACGCATATTCGACCGACCCGAGGGCAGAGAAGGAAATGACCTCGTATAACAAGACCGCGGTGGCCCTTATGCGCGACTGGCTCAGTTACTTCAAGATGGAAAGGGTCCTTTTAATAGTCGACGAGTGGAACTTTGACGACGGCATAAATATATCCGCCGGCCGCAGGGACAGGGCTTTTATGGCCGCTAGCTACATACCCGCGCGCCTTAAGAATATGTACGAAGCGGGCATCGACCACCAGGTGTTCTTCGCGCTCGAAGATTTTCAGTATAATAAAGAAGGCGTGGAGCGCAATATCGGAGCTTTCTGGTTCACTCCCGACCCTGTGGCGTATAACGGCGGCCCCAAATCCGCGTACAATGTTTTCCGTCTGCTGACAACGCTCGGGGCCTCGATGTATCTGCACGCGCCGAAGCTCTCTGACGAGTTCGTGGGCGTAGTGCCCACCAAGGACAAAGACAGGATCGTTTTTCTCATATATAACTACATAGACCCGGATATCGCAAAGAATCATATTTCGCGGAACATCGCTCTTTTGAATGAAAAAGAGCGCAGGTCCGTGTTGAACATAATGGCAGGCGACAAATTCGATAAGATACTGCGCAGGCAGGCAGATGCCGCTGGCATGGACCTGTCGAACCGGGTCAAGGCAATGATCAAGAAAGCCCAGGAGCTCAACGACAGCGCCGCGCGTTATTCCGCAGCAGGCAGGAATCTGCGCATAACTTTAAAAAACCTCAAAGACGATCACCAGTACGAGCTTTATACCGTTGACTCCGGCTGCAATTCCAACTGTGAATTCACGCCGTCTGCTAAAGATCAGCCTGTCCCTGCCGCGGCGCCTGTGATATCGCTTGTTCTAAACCCTTATTCAGTACACGTCGTAATACTGACGAAAAAACCTAAAGAGGCTGACAGGCCCAAAGAAATAGAAAAAGCTCTTGAAGAGGCTGCTGCAAGCGCTCAGCCGGCGCAGGAGCCTGCGAGCGCGAAATAGCACATGGACAACGGCCGCCATATTTTTAGCGTTACGGAAATAACCCAGGGGATCAAACAGCTCCTGGGAGGCTCGTTTAGCTCGGTCTGGGTAGAAGGAGAGATCTCGAACTTCAGGCCGTCAAGCGCAGGCCATTGGTATTTTTCTTTAAAGGATGACGGGGCTGTATTGTCCGCAGTTATATTCAGCCGCGCGAGCAAAGAAGTCCCTTTCAAGCCGGAAGACGGGCTCAAGGTCATATGTTTCGGTTCGATCGACGTATACCCTCCCCGAGGCAGTTACCAGCTTATAATCGAGCGAATTGAGCCAAAAGGAATAGGAAGCCTTCAGCTGGCTCTTGAGCAGCTCAAGATAAAACTGGAAAAAGAAGGGCTGTTCGCGCCTGAGCACAAAAAAGAGATCCCTTATCTTCCGGCGAGCATAGGCGTCGTGACCTCCATCACAGGCGCGGCGATCAAAGATATCCTTAAAGTCCTGGACCGCAGGTTCAAAGACGTGCATATAATAATAGCCGGGGTCAAAGTCCAGGGCGATGGAGCAAAAGAAGAGATCGCCCAAGCGATAGAAGATTTTAACGCGTATAACGATGCCGCGGGCAAGGATGACCGCATAGATGTTTTGATCGTAGGCCGCGGCGGAGGCAGCATAGAGGACCTGTGGGCGTTCAACGAAGAGATCGTCGCGCGGGCTATATATGCCTCCAGGATCCCGGTTATATCGGCCGTTGGCCATGAGCGCGACGTTACCATATCGGACCTTGTGGCTGACCGCAGGGCCGCTACACCGTCTGTTGCAGCTGAAATAGTCATCCCGAGGCAGGAAGATCTCAAGAGCCGGCTGGAAGAAGCGCGGACGCGGTTAAAAAACGCTTTCTCGGACGAAATCGCCCAGGCAGCCGGGCAGTGCGAGGAATCCCTCCGGCTTTTGAAGCTCGGCATGGCACACATCTGGGAATTGAACCGGCAAAGGCTGGATGCGCTTGCGCAAAAGCTTGTCAGGACAAATCCGTCGCTGGTTATTCCCGAGTATTCAAAAAAAATGCAGGACCTGGCCAGGCAGATGGCAGTGCGCTT
>JALOQI010000073.1 GCA_025453435.1 Candidatus Omnitrophota bacterium | reverse complement strand
CGCAAAGACAAAGCGCTGGTGATCGCTTCTTTTGCCAGCGTTTCTACTACGGTTTTTACCTGGTTTTCCATGTTCGGTGCTTGCGTATCAGACTGCTTTTTTGCGGTAGATCCTGTTTTCGACGTCTATCGGCTCGAATATCTGCGTAGCTTCGCGTATCAGCGTCTCGGATTTGCCCATTACCAAATGCCCGTCCGGCTTGAGCCCGTTGTAAAATTTCATCAGGAGCTGTTCCTGAAGGCTGCGGTCAAAATAAATGAACACGTTGCGGCAGAAAACAAAATCGTTGTCCTTTATAAGATCGGTCGTGGTAAGGTCCAGATACCTGATGCTGACCATGGCTTTTATATCGCCCGATATCTCATATGAGCCTTTTGCAGCCGTGAAATATTTATCGACTATTTTTTTGTCGAGATTTTTGACGCTGTGTTTTTCGTATATGCCGGCTTTTGCCGTGTCCATCGCGAGTTTGTCAACGTCCGTGGCGATAACTTCAACGGTAAAGCCCGAAAGCTCGGCTCCCAGGACCTCGCGGAGCAGTATCGCGATCGTGTAAGGTTCTTCGCCGTTTGCGCATCCCGCCGACCAGATCCTTACGGATTTTTCATGGTCGGCTTTTTTATTCCTTATGCACGATTCGAAATGTTTGCGCACCTGGGCCCATGCCTCGGGGTCTCTGAGGAATTCGGAAACATTTATGCACAGGACTTCGAACAGGCGGTCGTATTCTTCGGGATTGTTTATCAGAAGGCGCAGATATTCGGAATAATTGGGAAGGCCCAGGGTCCTGATCCTGACTGCAACCCGCCTTCGAAGAAGGTCCTGGTGGTAATGCCTGAAATCCAGGTTCCGGTCTTCTTTTATCTTGGATAACAAAAGCTGGAAAGTTTCGTTCTTGTCTTCTTTTACCTGGTGGCGCGGGCTCTTGCTGACAATATCTATAGCCTGTATTATGGCGCGGGCGATCGTGGCCTGATGCTCTGCCCGTGTCTGCTGCATTATCGTGTGCAATGCCCCCTGGTCTGTAGTGACGTATTTGGCAGGCACATGGGAGAGGATATATGCGAGCATGTCGTTTTTGCATACGGCGCACGTGCATATATCATAGCGAAGGGTGAGGGCGCTGTTCAAAAAATCCCTTGCGATGTCTTCTATGACATTCTTTAATTTATCAGGCATATTTTATAAGTAGTGAAAATATACTCAATTATAAGATTACCATAACAACCTGATTTGTCAAGATGTTATAAAGATCCAACTTTTTCTAAGGTACGAAAAAAAAGGGATATTCCCGCATTCCAGCAGGAACAGGATAAACCACTGGCGCGAATATACCGAAGAAGATGTGCAGAAAATGGCCCGCATTATAGGCCGTTCAGGCGCAGGATTCACTTTGATAGAAGCTGTGATGGTGATTGTGATCGCAGGTTTGCTTGTAGCTGTTTCTATTCCCCGCCTTCAATCCTTCAATACGGCAAAACTTAACGGAGCCGCAAAAAAAATTGTATCGGATATCCGCTTTACCCAGCAATTGAGCGTTTCGACCCACGATACATACAGGATATCTTTCAATACGGCCTCAGACTCTTACGATATAAGAAGGGTAAGCGACAGCGCGTTCGCAAAGGACCCTTTCAGCAGGGGGGATTTTTCGATAAATCTTCAGACAGACCCGAAGTATGCAGGGACAGATATAACAAGCGCGCTGTTTAACTCGACCCAGGGTTTGCAGTTCACATGGCAGGGGACGCCCCAGAACTCCAACGGCGCTGATCTGACCGCGAACGGGACTGTTGCTTTATCTTATAAAGGAGCCGGCATGACCATCTCTGTCAGGCCTTATACCGGCTCAGTGCAGGTGCGCTGAATGTGCAAGGCAAATATAAAAAATAAAGGTATAAGCATTATCGAGATGGTAATAGCCATTGTGGTCGTGGGCCTGGCGATCCCGCCTCTCGCAAGGAACTGGTTTGACGTTACCACGCGCTCGATAAGGTCTGAAAGGTCGGCTGATGCGGCTTTTTACGGCCAGGAGCTGATGGAAGAAATAAGGACAAAACGGTTTGATGAAGAGATCAACCCTCCGTGGACCACTGCGGCGCAGTTCGGCGCAAAAAGGCCTGATGAGAACGATGAAACTACCCGCGCCAAATTCGACGACGTGGACGATTTCGCCGGGTATAACGATACCCTTAACGGTTATCGCCGCTGGGTGGCGGTGAATTACGCCAATATAACCGCATCTACATGGCAGTCTGCGGCTGCGGAAACGGATTTCAAACGCGTAGCGGTCAGCGTGACGCGCAACGGGACTGCCGCTACCAATATTACATTGACCACGGTATTCGAAAGATATTAACGCAGGCAGCGGTCACTATGAAAAATATAAGAAAAGGATTCACGCTTATCGAAGCAGTGGTCGCCATAGTCATCACAGGCATCCTGGCTGCGTTCGGCTCGATGATAATAATGCAGGTCATTGATTCATGGAACACCGTTTCATTCCGCGCAGAATCGGTCGCGCAGGGGCGCTGGGCGGCAGCGCGCATGTCCAGGCAGATCCGCTCCGTAAGAAATTCTACAAACGTATGGACAGCCGGACCTGGCGCGTTCAAGTTCACGACATACGACGGAAGCAATATCACTTATAATGTTTCAAGCAATAACCTTCTGGAGAATAACATCGTTCTTGCCCAGGACGTGGCCAGGCTGAATTTCACGTATTACAATGCCACCGGCGGAGTCATAACCAGCCCTGTTGTCGCGCCTTCGCAGACTAATATAAACCGCCTCAGCTTTGAAATAGAGATAAGGTCCGGGGGGCAAAGCAAAGTGATGAATACAAGCGTTTATCCCAGGAATCTCGGAGGATAGAATAGATGAGATCAGCGGTAAAAGGGGCAACCCTGATAATAGTGATATTCGTGATAATGCTTTTTGGTATACTTGGCTGGACGCTTGCAGTCATGCAGTCAGGTTCGCTGGAATCTTCATTGCGGACAGTCCAGTCAGAGCAGGCGCTGTATCTGGCTGAAGCAGGCGGCCGCTGGGGCATATACGACTATATCACCAACGGAGTTTTCTCCAGCGCCGATAGCGTATGCAATGTGACCAATGACTGGAAAACGCATAATCTGACCCCCGGCCAGTACCAGGTCTGCACAAGGCCTCCTCAAACAGGGGAAACCGGCACAATGGTAGTCGAATCGATCGGATATGTGCCGAATGCTGCCGCATATAACGCAAAGCGCAAAGTCAAGATCGCAGCCTCTTCGGGAAGTTTCGACAAAACAGTCATGGCGCGCAACCTTTTTAACTGGTCCAGCTGCACCAAAGATGAAAGGGGCGATTCATACGTGACAGGCGACATGCTGTGCCTTTATTACGAAGGAAGCAATAGCCTTAACGGCGGAGGCAACGGGATATATAACGAATACGGCATTGATTATTCCAATTCGTCCGATAATACATATCTTCTGCCTAAAACCAACAGGCAGAGGGCTGCAGCGCGCTATGTGGGAGAAAGCCTGTTCCCCGAACTGGACATGGGTTTTTACGAGAATGACACCAATGCTACTATTTTGATGCCCAGCAATACCAGCAAAATAGTCAATGTTACCAATGCCGGAGGCTATGCCAATATAACCGTGGCAACTGCAAATTTTTTCGGCCCCAGCGCTAACTGGCCCAGCCTGACAGGCCATGCTCTGCGCGACATATCCCGCGGAACCTGGAAAAACGGGACATGGAAGGATATACTGTACATAGTAAACAGCACAGCCGCAGTATTGAACGGCACTGTGGACTGGGAGGTCGGCGAGCGCGTCACAAGAGTGCCCAGGATCAGGACCGCGCCGACGTTTAATGCAGGCCAGCACAGGTACAATTTCACTATCAACGGGACCCTTTCCTGGCCTACAGGCCAGGTTATCAGGAATTATTCCAAGGGCACCTGGAATTATACTGATTGGGGCGTGATCAGCAGCCGGACGAGCGCGAATAATATTACCAACGTAACAGTTCAGATGGATACTTCGGTCAGCTCAGGCACCTGGCAGTTAAATGACCTGATAGGTTTTGTCAGAAGGCTTTCGCATGTTGACACCAATAACGGAGGGCTTCTTGATAATAAGCAACTGCTATATGTCGAGTCGGATGTTCTATTCGATGTCCGCGACGATGAAATGGACACTGACAGGACAGGCATTGTCGCTGAAGGCGATGCTGTCATTAGAGGCACAGATATGCTGCTTCTTGAGAAAAGGCCTTTATTGTACCCGAACATAGCCACTAAATACGGCAATATCTATTCTCCGGACCTGCCTGCCGGCAATAACAGGAATCAGAGGCTGGATAATCGCCGATTCGACGATATTCTATTTTCCGAGTTCGGTAACATCCAGTTTAATTATGTGGATTGCATGGCTATGTACGCGTCAAATATCACTCTGTCTGGCGTGTTCCGCATAACATATGACACGGATCTTACCAAGATCGGCGGTTACGGGTTCGGTGTTTCTTCATATGAATGGAAAGAAGAATAAAAATATGCAGGGGGGCTTATGGCAAAAATCGTAATATCGGCGATTATTCTGGCTGTTATAATGACCGGCTCGATCAGAACAGTCCTTAGCCAGGAAGGGCAACAGGCTCAGCCGGATCCGGCGGTTTCCGCGCTGATTAACCGCATCGACAGCGTGGAGCAGACTCAAAAGCAGATCATTCAAAGGCTCGATAAAGTCCTGGCCAATCAGGAGCGCATATTCGCCGAGCTGGATATCATAAAGATACGCGCGACAAAAAGATAAGACTCTTGCAAGGATTTTCTTGACAGCCGCATGCGCGGCTGTAGAATTGAGGCACATGGAGAACAAAAAATCCCGTCCAAGCCTGTTAAGCGTCCAGCAGCAGATAATCGGCATTGATGTGGGTTCTAGCTATATCAAGCTATTGCAGCTTCAGAAATCAGGCGACAGCTATTCCGTCAGGAACTGCATAACCCGCGCATCCGAAGCCGGGTCGAGC
>JALOQI010000072.1 GCA_025453435.1 Candidatus Omnitrophota bacterium | reverse complement strand
CTTTTGCTATCGGGAAAAGAGTGTCAATGACCCGCTGTCCCGTAATAAGAGGCTCTCCCAGATTCAGTTTTTCTTTGTATGGCCTGGGTTTTCTGACAGGCCACTTCTGACGCATGTTTATTTCTATTTCTTTGCCGCCGGTCTCGATGACGCATATGGTGTCAACGACCGTGTAATCACCCTCGGGATTAATACGCTTGATCTTACCGGATACATCCGGGGGCACCAGTATCTTATGAACAGTCAACGCTGTTTCCTGAACTTCTCCCAGGATAGCCCCTGCGCCAACCGTATCGCCTGCTGACAGGACCGGTTTGAAATGCCACTTTTTCCCCAGGTCCAATGGTGCAACCCCTACCCCTCTGGAAATATAAACTCCCTGTTTATCCCTTATGACTTCAAGAGGCCGCTGGATGCCGTCGTAAATATTGCCCAGAAGGCCCGGGGCCAGCTCAACATATAAAGGATATCCTTCGGAATATACCAAGTCGCCTGCTTTTATCGACGTGGTATCCTCATAAACCTGGACATACGCATATTCGCCTTTTAGATGGACAACCTCTCCGATAAGATGCTGTTCGCCGACTGCTACCATGTCCAGCATCCTCAGGGAAGATACTTCTTCTATCTCGACCACAGGGCCTACGACCCTGAACACTTTACCCGCTATGTTTGCCATATTTAAGCTGCCCCTTTGAGCAATTCCATATATATATCTTCATAACTCCGCTCGAGTCTCGCTTCAAAGCGGTTATCATACATGATCCTGCCGTCCTGAGAATTAATAATGACCCCGATATCATTAAAATCGCTTTTATTAAAACTAATAGCGCACTGCCTGTTAAGGGCCTTGCCGCAGGATTGCGTAACTTTTTTTATGAAGCCTTCGTTAAAAATATGTTCGTCGCAGGCTGCGTGGTACACGATAACTTCGGAAACATCCAGCACGCGCATGCCTTCGATTACCGCGTCTGCGAGAAATTCGGGATATTGAGGGTCGTTGCGCAACCCGGCTGCTTTTTTCTTAACCTCGGCAAGCACATTATCCACGAATCGCTGTTTCCCTTCGAGTATCAGCCGCTTCTTTTCCAGATTAAGAGTGGAAAGGACTTTTTCTTTTGCCTTTTCGATCTCTTTCTCTACATCACGCAGCAAAATGTCCTTGCGCGCCTGGGCGTCTTTTTTAGCCGCATCCAGGATCTGACGCGCCTCGAATTCCGCGCGCTTGAAAAGCTGCCTGGATTCTCCCTCAGCGTCAAGAATGATCTTGGCGCAGATCGCATCAGCGTTGTCTTTATTTACATTTGGAACCGGTTGTTTATTCATCTACATCCCTATCCCTACAAGCTCTTTTAATAATTCCGCCGCGCTCTTATGTTTCCTGATCAATCCGCGCGAAGGCACTTCCAGCACAAGCGGCAGGGGATCTTCCTGTATATGGGCCTTGACCTCATCCCCCAGGTACGAAGCGGCCTTTTCCGTAACAAGTATTATGCCCACATCCTTATCCGCGCGCGCCACAGCAAGGGCTTCAAGCGCGTCAGGCTTGCCCGATACCTCCATGGTCTCTATCCCGGCCAGCCGAAAGCCAAGGCCGCTTTCTTTATCAGCTATGCAAAAAAAAGTCATTAAACTTTACCTAATATCATTATGGCTATTATCAGACCGTAGATCGCGATCCCCTCTGCAAGGCCTACGAAAATAAGCGCGCGGCCTGCCATTTCCGGCTTTTCGCTGACTGCTCCGACTGCCGCAGCTCCGACGTACGCAACGGCTATGCCGGCTGCCAGAGCTGAGAGCCCCGTAGATATGGCTGCGGCAAGGAACGCCCATCTGGTCACATCGGGATTCATCACCTTGGCCGCTTCCTGCGCAAAAGCCAGATCGAACGCGCATGCCGCCAGAAACACAGTTACTGCAATGATCGCTAAGCTACACAGTTTCTTTGCTGCATTCATGTCATCCTCCTTAGGATAAAATATCTATTGCTTGTACTCTACCTGACAGACAGCGGCTTATAAACCGATTTGCCGCTGAGAAAGAATTTTGAAAAGAACTCGTAATAATTCAGCCTGACCGACTGGATGGTCACGATCAGGCCTTCGAGACATATGACCAGGATGTTGCCGAATATGATCACTGTCCATGACATAACCTCTCCGGATATGCCTTTGGTATGCACTATTTTTTCCAGGTTGAATATAGCGATGAACAGGCCTGTGTGCGCAAGCGCGAACGCAGCCACACGTATGAACGAGACCGTATTGGCAAGATACCCCATGAATATCTCCATGATGCCCACTATGCTTTCCATGAAAGATTCCAGGAGATGGCCGAACTTGCGCTTGAGGATACAATCCACTAAAGGATATAAAAACAGTATGACAACGCCTGCGATTATCAGCAAAGAGTCATAAACAGGTATCTGTTCACTGGAAACAAGCATTTTGCTGACCAGCCCTATTGCAGCCCAGTAGATGATGCCGCCTATCAACCCTGCTTTGTCAAAGACCGCCTTGACATAATCCCTGTCCCTGACGGCATTGATCACGTTTATCAGGATACCCAGGCTTATCATTCCTATGCCGAGGAATATGCTTATCTTGAAGACTTCCATTATGTTCTCGATAGGCTTCAGCCACAGAGAACGGAACTCGTATCCGAAAAAGCTTCCGTAAAGTATGCCGAATATTGTAGCGCTGGCGCCGCAGTATACAAGTAAAGTTTTTGTGTGGCGCAGGCCTTCGCTTTTGTTCTTTTTTCCGAGGAACGCTCCCACCGCAAGCAGCGCAGCTCCGTGGCCTATGTCGCCGAACATAGCCCCGAACATAATAAGAAAACTTATAGCTACAAATATCGTCGGATCTATGGTGCCGTAGCGGGGTATGCCGTATGCGTCGATCAGCATCTCGAACGGCTTTAACATCCGGCCGTGGCTGAACTGCACAGGCACATCATCTTTTGAGATCTCCATTGATTCAGGGCTGCGGGATTCCACATAAGATGTGCCGCTGATATCCTTGATAGCCTTGATGACATTCTCTTTTTCGCTTTTAGGCACCCAGCCGGCAAAAAGGGCTGTTTTATCGGTGAAGCAGGAATACTTTTTCGCTTCCAAAAGAGACCTGTTCACCCTCACCGCAGAATGTATCGCCCCGAGCTCCTGCGAATTTTGAGCGGCCAACACCTTGATCTGTTCGTTAAGCTGGGCTATTTTTATCTTTGTCTCGTCGATCTTGCGGCTCAGCTTGCTTTGCGCTTCTTTTGACACATCCTGGACATCTTTGGGATACGCTATCTCCTCCCACGCCACGTCGTGCAGTACCTTATCCAGGACAGACCTGTCCCTGCGCAAGCCTATGACCATTGCAAGGAGCTTAGTGCCTTCCTTGCGGAAAGGATAAATGACGTGAGGGAGGTTGGCAAGGCTTTTTTCGAGTACGACCATGTTCTTTTCTTCGATCTTGCCAGTTGAGACCTCAAGGAAAGAATAGAGGGAACTGCGCCTCGGCGTAAAAGGCATATACTCTCTAACGTGAGACAGTATTGACTGATCCGTCAGGAGCTCCTGTTCGAGCTCTTCCTTGTTTTCAATGATCGCTGATACCTGTTTATCTACCTTTTCCAGGAACTCGCCTGCCTGCGCATAAGAAAAATCCTTGATATCCCTGTTATATACGGATGCGGGGTCCAGGGATAGCCTTCGGGTTACTTCGCGCAGACGGCCGTTCAGGCTGTCGCAAACTGCCATTTCTTTTTCTATCTGAAAGTTCGAAAGAGATGAAAATGTTTCATCGAAGTTCTTCAGGTCTATCGGGTGGAACACCCCCAAAGCAAGCAGCCGGGATGCGACTTCTTCCGTCTTATCCTTTGGCACGACCAGACTGACCA
>JALOQI010000071.1 GCA_025453435.1 Candidatus Omnitrophota bacterium | reverse complement strand
ACACCGGCCGGTTCGCCTGCGCCCGCCGCAGCTGTCTCTAGCGCTAATCCGCCTGAATCCTGCGCAAATCCGGTCATCCCGGGACCAGTAAAAATGAATACAGTAATCAACATCAAAATAAAAAATTTCATCTCAATCCTCCTTTTTTAGTAAAACCTCCTTGGGCTGACCCTCCCTTATAAAAACGACCCTGTCTTCATCTATCTGCAACACCTGATAATCGGATATAGCGTCTCCGACTTTTACCACGCTGCCGTCGACTATTGCGAACGACACGCCGTATTTATCGTATATTATGCCTTCCAGCTTTAATTCGGTCTCGGTCTCTTCTTCGGGCGTCCGTTCAAGCTGCACATACCTGCCATCGTTGTTCACAAGCGGTATCAAAGGATCCCTCTTTTGCCCGTCGTCGTATAAATAATCCGGCTTGGGAGGCGGCGGTAAAAAAGATTTACGCTCGGCCTTATCCTGCGGCACGGCCTTGCCGGCGGCGTGCGCGCCGGACGGCAAACCTAAGATCAAAAGAACGACCAGTATATACGCCGTTTTTATGTTATTTCCTGACATAGGCCTTGACCGCAAGCGAGATCTTATGTTTCATTGAATCAGCCGGATCCCTTATGACAAGCAGATCCTCGATCATGCAGAACCTGTCGGCATTCTCGATCTCATTTATGAAATTTCCGAGTTTATGATATCCCGATATCACGTCCATTTTTATCTTGACGCTTATCAGAGAAGCTGAAGCGTCTTTCGCTTTGGAAGCTTTTGAAGCCTTAGCATCTTTGGCAGCTTTGCCATCTTTGCCGGGCGCGGATTTCTTAGACGTTTTAGGGACCTCTTTGACGGAATCGATCTGCATGATCCTTACCCCGTTCTCATTCGCAAGGACTGATATGTTCTGCATCAATGAAGGGATCTCTTTCTCCGAGATCAGTTTTTTCACTTTGACCGGAGCCGCACCGGAATCAGCATTTTTCTTAACATATTTGATATCGTTGTTAAGTGTATCTATATCTTTGCGCAAAGCTATTATCTTAGCCTTCAGGTCCTTGACGCCCTTTATCTGGCTGCCTACGACCAGGGCAAAATCCGCATAGAGCAGGATTACAAAAATGACAGCGGCAATAGCCAGCTTTTTCTTGTCCTGCGCCAGTTTTTGCAATTGACCCAGTACCGAGATCACCTTAAACTCCTTATTTAACCTGAACAGAAGCAGTCAGCACGAAATCAACCACGTCATAACTGCCGATAGTTTTACGCTGGAGCGCCCCGACTTCTATGCCGGAAAAATCGGAGTTAAAATCCTTATCGTTCTTCAGCTCTTCAAGAAAGGTATTAATGATATCCATCTCGTCGGATTTTAAAGATACGACCGACGCTTTTACCTTGAGCTCCTTACGGTCAAAAATGACCTCGTTGAACCATATTCCGGGCGGGAGGTCGTAGCTCAATTTGTTCAACTTCGGAGCAAGAAGAACCCTGCTGGCTACGAGATTTCCTACTATCACCGCCTGCGATGATTCTGCGTCAAGCTCGCTCTTGATGCCCGTGACTTCCTGCCTCTGCGGCTCAAGTTTGCGCCAGTTTCTTTCGAGGCTTCCCAGCACCTGAGCGCGCACCATATATACCATCCCAAGGTACAGATGAACTACAAGAACAACCGCCAGGATCACAGGAAAAAGATACACGACATTGTCGATCTGCGACGGCTTGGAGCTTGACTGCTTTGCCCTCATCTCATCGGGCAAAAGATTTATCTCTATCATCTATTGACCTCTTAGTGCCAGCCCTATGGCTACGGCCAGCTGGCTGCCTATAGATTTTACCTTTGTCGCGTCCAGATCAGGCGCTATCACGATCTTTTTGAACGGATCCCAGTTCTCAACCGTCAAACCGAGGAATCCTCCCAGCATATCCTTGAAACCAGCGTATAGGCTGGCGCCTCCGCTTATGAATATTTTTTCCACGGACGCCACGCTTCGGCTTTCGTAAAAATCAAAAGACGTCCGGACCTCGCCGGCAAGTTTCGCAAGCACCGCTTCGACGGCAGTGGAAACCTTATCGAGCTGTTTTTGTTCAGCCCCCATTTTCATGGATTCGGCAGATTTAAAATCAACGCTCAGTGAATCAGCTATCCTCTGGCTGAAATGATTCCCGCCTATCGGAATGTCGCGGGAAAGCATGGGCACCCCTGCCTCAACAATATTGAGATTGCTTGTTGCCGAGCCTATATTTATAAGGCCGATGGTTTTGTTTTTTAGCTCGGGCTCATCAAGGTAATTAAAATTAAATGCGTTTATCAGGGATATGGAATCTATTTCGACTGTCCCGATGTCTATGCCCAGGCTGCGAAGCTGGCGCAGTTTCGGGTCAAGCGACTCTTTCTTGACCGCTGCCAGAAGAACTTTCATCTTATTGTCAGGCAGGTTGTCTTTCATAATGCAACCGTCAATATTGACGTCGGCGATCGGAAAAGGTATATGCTTCTGAGCCTCGAATTTGAGCGCCTGCTTTAATTCCTGGGCGTTCATTTTAGGCAGTTCGATATAGCGGATTATAGCCTGCTGGCCGGAGACTGAAATGTTGACTGTTTTGATGGACTGGGATTGGATCAGCTTCTTGAGGGTATCGTCAGGATCAAGAGGATTGGGTTCGATAGCAAAACCGATGAGTTCGATTTTATCCCTGCCGAACTTAAGCTTTGCGAGCTTAATCGTTGATACGCCTATATTTAGGCCGATAGATATTTTTTCAGGTGTAAAACGAGCCGTAAATTTTTCTATCAGAGGGAGCATGCCCATCCTGTTGATGGATCTTCGTATCTTTAATTGTCACAATACATAATACTACAAAATAAAAAAAAGTATATAAATTTATTTTACGGCTATTTAATTACGAAACGCTTATCATTGCAGCTCTTTCCAGGAAACAATCCTGGGAGACCGGTATTTTATAAGATCCAGCGCTGCCTGGACTTTTGTAGTGTTGTGCTCGATATCGGCTGTGCCTGTGATCGTAGTATCTACGGTCGCTGCGCTCTCTGCCAGCATTGCGCCGCCGACATAAGAGGTGCCTGCCATATCCAGGTCCCCCATCACGTAGATTATGCCGTCAAAATCTATAGTCCCGGTAACCTTCAGATCGCCTTCGATTATCAAAATTCCGGAACCGTATACATTGCCGGTAAAGTGCGACGACGGCGCTGTCACCCAGTTAACCCCGGATATACTGCCCGACGGCCAGGTGTTATTATAGACAGTGCTTAACCCTTTTATCTCGGTCGTGGAAAAACAGAAGAGGTCCGCAAAACTGAACGTAGAGTTCTCTTTATAATATTCCGGGTCTCTGTACTTAGCGGGAACTGGCAGTGTTGTATTTTCTCCGTAGACGATCGAAGAACCTTTAAAATCTATTTCCACGGACGATTCGAGGCCGTATTTGAACTTGGACGCGTCCACGTCGCGCGTGCTGACAACGGATTCGACTGTCCGTGAGATAGAGCTATATGTACCCGTTGAGACAATGTAATAATAGCTGCTTGTGTCGATCTGATCGATATCTGCAGAGTAGCTGGCGCCGCCTATAGTGCCCGAGACAGAACTCTGTAAAAGATTGTTGTTCCTGGCTTTATGTATGCCGCTTTCAGCAGCCCAGAGCGCTCGCGTCTCATCGGCGTAGCGCCGGGAGGCAAAACTCTGGTTAATCTGCTTGTACACAAAAGAGGCAGACAGGACGGATAAAACCAGAACGACAAAAAGCCCAAGAATCATAGCAGATCCGCGTCTATTCATTTCTTATCCTTATCTCCTCTACCATCGTCATATTTATATTCTGGCCCCTGACTATTTTTTCTATGCCCGGGAGTCTTCCTCAAAGCTCTGTGTCTATGA
>JALOQI010000070.1 GCA_025453435.1 Candidatus Omnitrophota bacterium | reverse complement strand
TGAGCCGCGACGGAAGGATATACCTGCTGGACCTGTATATGCGCAGGAGTTTTCAGAACCTGAAGAACAACCCTAACATGTGCGTTGCCCAGGTGGATGAGCACAGGTTTTCAGGCTATTGCCTCAAGGGCAAAGGCCATGTCGTCAGGATAGACCGTCTCAGGGCGCAGGTAACAAAGATATGGCACAAGAAGATGAATTCGCGCATTGTCAACCGCATCATCCGCAATATTCATGACGATAAAGGCCATCCTGCACAGCCCGAGGCGCTTTTGCCCAGGCCCGAATATATGATAGTCATGGATGTCAGCGAGATAATCGACCTGACCCCCGGGCACATAAAAGGATACAGCGCAAATATCAAAGGAGCCTGATATGGCGAATAAAGTCCTTGTTTACAGCACTCCGACTTGTCCCTACTGTGTAAGGCTTAAGCAATACCTGACCGAGAACAAAGTCGCTTTCGAAAACTATGACGTAGGAACTGATCAGGCTAAGGCCGAAGAAATGGTTCAGAAGTCAGGGCAGATGGGCGTGCCAGTGCTAGACATCGACGGCAAAATTATAGTCGGTTTTGACAAGCCAAAGATCCAGCAAGCATTAGGATTTACTTAATCACATGAATCTTAAAACGGCCACGGGGTGTATGTCCGCTGTTCAAAACGGAACAGGATACCTGACGTTAAATAGGTGTTACGTCAGTATCCCGCCTGTGCGGGAACTCGCATCGGACACACACCACATAGCCGTTTTCAACTCCCCATGAATCAACCTTATGACCTTATAATTATTGGTGCTGGACCCGCTGGGATAACCGCTGCTGTATATGCCGCGCGCAAGCGGATGAACTTTTGTGTCATATCCAGAGATATTGGCGGGCAGGCGGCTTGGTCGGGCGATATTGAAAATTATACCGGGTATCAATTTATCACTGGTCCGGATCTGGCTGCTAAATTTGAAGAGCACATGCGGCAGTATAAGATAGAGATGAAGGAGTCAGAAGGAGTGGTTTCGCTGACGAGAAAAGATAAGGCGACTATGGTGGTCAAGACAGATAAGGCAGAATATGAGTCCCGGACTGTTATTATAGCTTCCGGCAAGAAATCAAAGGAACTGGGGGTGCCGGGAGAAAAGGAATTCAAGAATAAGGGTGTGACCTATTGCGCGACCTGCGACGGCCCGCTGTTCGGCGGCAAGGAGGTGGCGGTGATCGGCGGCGGAAATTCTGCCCTGGACGCCGCTTTGCAGATGATGCACATTGCAAAACACACCCATATCATAAATAATTTTCCGGGATTGACAGGCGATGCTGTAATGCAGGAAAAAGTCAGATCTTCGCAGGCAGTAAGCATTATCAATAATTCTCAGGTGATCGGGATTGAAGGAGACAAGTTTGTTAAGGTTTTGCGCATAAAAAGAGACGGGAAAGAAGAGGCCCTGGCCGTGCAGGGCATATTTATCGAAATCGGCTTGATCCCGAACTCGGATTTTGCCAAGGAAATAAAAACGAATGATTTCGGTGAGATCAAAGTCGATTGTCGGAACCAGACCAACGTTCCCGGCGTATTCGCAGCCGGCGATGTCACCAATGTCCCTGAAAAACAGATCATAATCGCGGCAGGAGAAGGAGCAAAAGCCTGCTTAAGCGCTTTCCGTTATCTTGCCCAGCAGAAATAATCCATTATGATCAACGATGCCATAAAAGGTTATTATTTTGTAACAGGCGGCAGCCTGAGCAGGCGCGGGGATATTTATGATGTCCGCCGGGCAATACGCTGCGGGGTGTCTGTCGTGCAATACCGCAATAAGACGGGTTCTTCGAGGGCATTCTACGAGGAAGCGCTTAAGATGCGGCGCATCTGCAGCGACGTTCTATTTATTATCAATGACCGCATAGACATCGCTCTTGCCGTGGACGCAGACGGAGTTCATATCGGCCAGGATGATATGCCTTTGAAGGCTGCGCGAAAGATCCTCGGGCCCAAAAAGATCATCGGTGTGAGCGTAAGAACGTACGGTCAGGCGCGAACTGCCTGCCGCGACGGCGCTGATTATTTAGGGGTCGGCCCGATATATTCAACGCAGACTAAACCGGATGCCGAAAGACCAACCGGGGCAGGGCTTATCCGACGGATAAAGAAAGAGTTTGATATTCCGGTTGCAGCAATAGGCGGGATAGCCCTTGCTAATGCCCGGGAAGTAATCGACGCAGGTGCGGATGCAATTTGCGCGATTTCAGCGGTAGTGGCAAGCCGCGATATAGCAGTATCTATACTAACATTTAAGGATCTGTTTAAATAAGGCAGACATAAACTATGAACAGGATATTATTCCATCTGGGGCCGCTCAAAGTATACTCATACGGTTTTATGCTCGCGTTTGCGTTTGTCCTGGGCACGATCCTGGCTCAGTCAAGAGCCCGCAAACAGGGGATAGACCCCAATAAGATCACAGATCTTATTTTTTATATCCTCGTGTCAAGCATTGCCGGAGCGCGGTTTTTATATGTAGCTGTCAACTGGCAGTATTATAAATCCGCTCTCATGGATATTTTCAAGGTCTGGGAGGGAGGGCTTATTTTTTACGGCGGGTTTATACTGGCTCTTATTGTTGCCATCTGGTTCATGAGAAGGAACAGATTGCCTGCCTGGGAAATTACTGATATAATGGCTCCCTCAGTGGCTTTAGGGATAGCGCTTGGCAGGATCGGCTGTTTCCTGAACGGCTGCTGTTACGGTATTATATCCCAACGCTGGGGCTTAAGCTTTCCTGCCAGGGACAACCCTCCGGTTTTTGCTCAGCAAATAGCCGACGGATTGATACAACCGCAGGCTGTGTGTTCCCTGCCGGTAATTCCTGCTCAGCTCTATGCGGCTTTGCATGGGCTATTGATATTCGCGATACTGATTATTCTGGAGCGGAAGAAGCGGTTTGCTGGATTTCAATTCTGGGTCCTGGTGCTTTTATACAGCTTGGGGAGGTTTTTCATAGAGTCGTTCAGATATTACGAAAGACCTTATATGGCAGGCAGCTTGACGATATCGCAGATAATAAGTGTTGTTTTGTTTTCGGCTTCGGCCTTTGTTCTGATAGCTAGGAGTAAAAATGCTCGAAATTAATGACCTGTCCGTCCAGGTGGGTAATAAAATCATCCTGAAAGACATAAATTTTTCTATTAAAAAAGACGTTCCCGCCGTGTTATTCGGCCCCAACGGCAGCGGCAAGAGCACATTCCTGAAAGCCGTGATGGGTTTTGACGGATATAATATCGTTAAAGGAGATATTGTTTTCAAAGGCAAAAGAATAAACGACCTGCCTACTGAAAAACGGGTGAAAATGGGTCTTGGCATAATGTATCAGCATCCTCCGCAGATCCGGGGAGTGAAGCTTGCCCAGATCGCCGCTTTTCTTTCAAAAGACGATAAGCTCGTCGCAGGCCTTGCCCAGAGGCTTTCGCTTTCAGGCCACATGGAGCGCGATATAAACATGGGTTTTTCCGGCGGAGAAATGAAGCGCTCTGAATTGTTCCAGATACTTCTTCAGGATCCCGAGCTTGTGCTTCTGGACGAGCCTGAGTCGGGAGTGGATCTTGAAAATATCTCTATTATGGGTAAAGTCCTGAATGAGTTCCTGAAAAAGTCGGGCAAATCCGCTCTGATGATAACTCACACCGGATATATTCTTGATTACGTTAAATCCGAAAACGGATGCGTTATGATAGAAGGCAAATTGTGGTGTGTTGGCAATACGAGGCCCTGGCTTCGTCGGGCATGGACGCGTCGGAAGATACCCGGTCGGGGTCTTTTCTGCAAAAAGACAGCCATGTCAGCTTCTCGCGCAGCCTGATACCCGGCGTTGACATCCTGGATATCCGCGAGGCGCTGGAAAAAATACCCGAAGCAAAAGAATATTACGGCAAGGCATTTGCTTCATTAAAGCGCGAATTTCCCGCAGATACCGAAGGCGGATATTTTATCCGCGTTAAAAAAGGCACGACAGTGGAACTGCCGATCCAGGCCTGCCTGTTCTTGAAATCCCAGGGGTTCAAGCAAAAGGTGCATAATATAATAGTTATAGAGGAAGGCGCAAGGGCATATCTAATTACAGGCTGTTCGGCTTCTGCAGCTGCAAAAGAGGGCTCTCACGTAGGGATCTCGGAGTTTTTTGTCAAAAAAGGCGCATTCCTTAATTTCACCATGATACATTCCTGGCGCGAAGACGTTACGGTCAGGCCGATGAGCATTTCGCTTCTAGATGAAAACGCGACCTTCATTTCTAATTATGTCTGCCTGAAGCCCGTTAAAGAGATCGTCATGTATCCGACTTCGCTGCTTTCAGGCATGGGCAGCCGGGTAGTTTATAATTCACTTATCCTGTCGCACCCGAACTCCCTGCACGATGTAGGGTCCCGCGCGATCCTGGCGGCGGAGAATACTCAGGCCGAAATGATCGCCCGTTCCGTCAGCCTCGGAGGCAATGTTATAAACCGCGCGCACATCAAAGCCGAAAGCGCTCAGACAAAAGGCCACATAGAATGCCGCGGCCTGGTGCTCAGCGAAAAAGGCCACATACACGCTATCCCCGAAATGGAATCCGATCTGCGCGACGTTGACCTTTCTCATGAGGCAGCGATCGGCAGGATAAGGAAAGAAGAGATCGAATATCTGTGTTCCCGCGGCTTTACCCGGGATCAGGCGCAATCCATAATAGTCAGAGGCTTTATGGACGTGAACATCCTGGGCCTGCCTGAAATGCTCAAAAAAGAGATAGAAGGCCTGGAAGAAAAGAACCTTTCAGCCAGTTTCTGATTGACGTTGTGCATATTTTGTGTTAACTTATAGCCTAAATTTTTTATTTCGTGCCATTTAATAACATATAAGGAGGAACACCATGTTCGACTTGTTGCTGCTTGCGCCTGTAGGGTCCATTATCGCTCTTGGTTTTGCGTGGTTCCTGGCCGTTAGCATTATGAAAAAAGACGAAGGTTCGGATAAGATGAAAGAGATCGCCGAGGCGGTCCGCATAGGTGCCAGGGCGTATCTAAAAAGACAGTATATGGGTGTTGCGCTGTTTTTTGTGGTCATGTTTTTTATTCTTTTATACCTCGCGTTCAAAGGCTATCTGGTCATGTTCGTGCCTTTTGCGTTCTTAACAGGCGGTTTCTTCTCAGGCTTATCGGGGTTTATCGGAATGTCCATCGCGACCCAGGCATCCAACCGCACAGCGGCAGCTGCGATGAAGAGCCTGAACTCAGGCTTGCGCGTTGCGTTTTCAAGCGGCGCTGTAATGGGATTGACTGTCGTAGGCCTGGGATTGCTTGATCTGAGCATATGGTATTATTTTCTTAACTGGTATTACGGCATTCACCCCACGCCCATGGGAACGGATAAGATCGCGGCGATCACATCAACAATGCTGTGCTTCGGCATGGGCGCGAGCTCCATGGCGCTTTTTGCAAGGGTCGGCGGCGGCATATTCACAAAGGCAGCTGACGTAGGAGCTGACCTGGTAGGGAAGGTCGAAGCAGGTATCCCTGAAGATGACCCGAGAAACCCGGCAGTCATCGCGGATAACGTCGGCGATAACGTCGGTGATGTAGCGGGCATGGGCGCTGATCTGTATGAATCTTATGTAGGTTCAATCGTAGCTACATCCGCCCTCGGCGTTGCTGCAGGATTGGGCGTTGCAGGCGTGACCGTCCCCATGGTTATGGCAGCCGTAGGCGTTATCGCTTCTGTCTTGGGGACGTTTTTTGTCCAGAGCAAAGAGCAGGCGTCTCAAAAGGTCCTGCTGGCCGCTCTGCGCAAGGGCGTGTTCGTCAGCTCCATTCTTGTCGCTATCATTTCGTATTTCCTGATCGTCAAAACGCTCGGCGCCGATCGCGTAGGCGTTTACTATGCTGTGCTCGCAGGCCTGATAGCCGGCGTTCTTATAGGTTTGGGAACAGAGTACTATACCTCAAGCGGCTTTAAGCCGACCCGCAGCATCGCTGATGCTACTGTAACAGGTCCAGCGACAGTGATAATAGAAGGCATTGCCGTTGGCATGATGTCAACCGCTCTGCCGGTCATCATAGTCTGCGTTGCGATTCTTGCCAGCTATTATCTGGCAGGAGGCGCTGCTAATTTTAACTTAGGCCTTTACGGGATAGCGATCTCGGCTGTCGGAATGCTTTCAACACTGGGTATAACCCTCGCAACCGATGCCTACGGTCCGGTAGCGGATAACGCGGGCGGAAACGCCGAAATGTCGCATCTGCCGCCTGAAGTCCGCAAAAGGACAGACGCTCTGGATGCGCTTGGCAATACGACTGCGGCTACGGGTAAAGGTTTCGCGATCGGTTCAGCCGCATTGACCGCTCTCGCCCTTATCGCAGCATACCGCGATCAGGTTTTTATCATCACAAAACAGGATATGGTCATATCCCTTATGAACCCGAACGTGCTTGTAGGGCTGTTCATCGGCGGCATGCTTCCTTTCTTTTTCTGCTCAATGACCATGCGCGCGGTCGGCCGGGCTGCCGGAAAGATAGTAGTCGAAGTCCGCAGGCAGTTCAAAGAAATAAAAGGCCTTATGGAAGGCAAAGCAAATCCGGATTACGCCCGGGTAGTTACGATAGCTACAGGCGCAGCTCAGGTTGAAATGATCGCTCCTGCGCTTCTGGCTATCATAGCTCCTATCGCTGTCGGCATCCTGGTAGGCATAGAGGCGGCAGCAGGTCTTTTGTGCGGCGCAACGGTAACAGGATTCGTGCTTGCGATCATGATGGCGAATTCAGGCGGAGCCTGGGATAACGCGAAGAAATATATAGAAGAGGGCAATCACGGCGGCAAGGGTTCGCCCGCGCATAAAGCTGCTGTTACAGGCGATACTGTCGGAGATCCTTTCAAAGATACTTCAGGCCCGTCATTGAACATATTGATTAAGCTGATGTCAATGGTCTCGATCGTATTTGCTTCGTTCATCATAAAGAATACCTTTTTCAAATAGATATCGAGTGCTTTGCCCCTGACCGGGATGCCCCGGTCAGGGACTGCGCGGCGCGCACGCAGTGCGCGCCGCTTGAAAGCGCTTTCAAAAAAAGCGCTTTCAGGTCTTGACAGGCGGCGATTCATAGGCTACATTTAGGGTGTAGACTTAAGACCAATGCCACGGTCAATAAGTGTAAACAACACTTTTTGATTTGTGGCATTTCTTATTTTTACAAAGGGGGGCCCGTGCAGCCGAAACTTGAAGCAGAAAAGAGAAAAGCGGCCAGATTCGAGATAGATATCCCTGTTGTCAGCTACAGCAATTTCCCTTATATCGAATTTAAATCAAAAATACGCGATATAAGTTCAGGAGGCATAGGCGTAATCGCCTCAGACAATATCCCTGCCGGCAGCTTTATAGATGTGGTCTTAATGGTCCCCCACTTCCAGGATCGTGCCAGGCTAAGGGCAAAAGTCGTATGGGTGCAACAAACAGGCCGGGATTGTTACAGGATAGGAGCAGAGTTGATAACCTGCGATTTCAATCCTATTCCGTATGTAGTTACTGCATTATACCAAAGAGTAGTTACCAGGACCTCCCTCTACCACTGATCACGCTGTATCCCGCATAGTTTTTGTCAATTTAATTGTAGAAAAGCAATAAATTTGCTATAATAGCGATATTATGAAGACTATAGCCGAAATCAATCAGAAGATCAAAAAAGGCCAGGCTGTCGTTGTTACCGCGGAAGAGATAATCGAGCTTG
>JALOQI010000069.1 GCA_025453435.1 Candidatus Omnitrophota bacterium | reverse complement strand
TTTCTGGAGCGCAGTGTGGGGAGCTCTGGTATTCGGGATATTCAGTTTTATTTTTAACCTTCTTCTTGGCGGAAACAGAACCAATATCTCAGCCAAGCCGCGCCCCCGGCGGGAAGATGTAATAGATGTGGAAGGCAAGGTCCAGGATTAAATATAATCTTGACCAAGAGCCTGTTGCGTATAGAATATTAACTGCTATTTACGGAGGAATGAAATGTACAAGGTAGTTTTATTGCGCCACGGAGAAAGCACCTGGAACAAAGAAAACAGGTTCACGGGCTGGACTGACGTCGACCTTTCCGACAAAGGAAGGGAAGAAGCGAAAAAAGCAGGCCTTGTCCTGAAAAAAGAAGGTTTTGTTTTCGATGTAGCATACACGTCGGTATTAAAAAGGGCTATCCGCACTTTGTGGACAGTCCTGGATGAAATGGATCTTATGTGGATCCCCGTATATAATTCCTGGCGTTTGAACGAACGCCATTACGGAGCGCTGCAGGGCCTGAACAAATCCGAAACAGCCGCGAAATACGGCGAAGGGCAGGTTCTTATCTGGCGCAGAAGCTATGATATCCCGCCTGAGCCCCTTAAAAAAGACGACGAACGTTTCCCCGGCAATGATGCGCGCTACAAAAGCCTGAAACCGGCCGAGCTTCCTCTTACCGAATGCCTCAAGGACACTGTTGCGCGATTTCTGCCATACTGGCATGAAACTATAGCTCCTGCGATCAAATCAGGCAAGCGCGTTATCATAGCTGCGCACGGCAACAGCCTGCGTGCTCTTGTAAAATATCTCGACAATATCTCCGAGGCAGATATCGTAAATCTTAATATTCCTACGGGGCTGCCGCTGGTATATGAACTGGACAAGGATCTCAAGCCTATCAAGAATTATTACCTGGGTGATCCCGAGGAAGTCAAGAAGGCGATGGATGCTGTGGCGAGTCAGGGCAAGGCTAAAAAATAATGGGTAATTACGCTACAACAAGAATGGAATCTATGGAAACCAAAATAAGGGAGACTGCGGATAATCCCGTGCGGCAGCACGTGCTCGAAACAGCAAAGGGTTTTAAAAGCTCATGGATAGAGCTGGGCCGCGCGCTTTACTCGGTCTACAAAGATAAATTATACAAGGAGTGGGGATTCGCAAAATTTGAGACATACACCTCTAAAGAGATCGGCATCCGGAATCAGACCGCTATGAAACTCCTGCGGTCGTATTTTTTTCTTGAGAAAGAAGAGCCCGGGCTTTTAAAGGATGAGAATGAGGGATCGACGGACCCTTCCAAGATCCCTTCGTATGAATCTGTCAATGTTCTGCGCCTTGCAAAGAACAATAAATCCCTGGATAACGACGATTACGAGAACCTCAAAAAAGGCGTTTTCTCCGAGGGCAAAGATGCTCTTGAGGTCAGAAAAGACCTGACAAGCATTATTCGCGAGCGCAAAGAGCTGGATCCCGAAGAGGCGCGCGAAGAAAAACGCACCGCGGTTATCAGGCGTTTCCTGAGCACGCTCAAATCCCTTAAAATGGAGCTGGAGACCACGAAGATGCTTCCCGCCTCTCTTACAAAAGACGTCAGCGAATTGATCAAACGGGTCGAAGAGGAGATGGACTAAATGCAAAGCCTTAAGAAATATTTTATAACCGGTCTTGTGCTCGTAGTCCCGATATCCCTGACCGTATATTTATTGGTTGTGATATTCGACTTCATAGATAATATCCTGGGCAGGTTCATTGACGTTTATATGCAGAAAAACTGGGGAGTATCTATCCCGGGGGTGGGATTTATTCTTTTTTTTCTCGTACTGGTTTTGGTCGGAATGCTTGCCTCCAGATTTTTCGGCTACAAGCTGTTTAGAGAAATCGAAAAATGGTTCTGCAGCCTTCCTCTGATAAAAAATATCTACCCGACCCTCAAGCAGATAGTGCTTTTTATATCCGCGCAGAAAGAATTCGGTTTCAAACACGTAGTCCTTGTGGAATATCCGTCCAAAGGCATCTGGTCGCTGGGATTTTTGACAAATGAAGGCTTTAAGAAAATTGACGATGCAGTCGGGACCGCTATGGCATCTGTGTATATATCAACAGTGCCGGGCCCTCTTACAGGCAACATGATCTTTGTCCCAAGAGATCATGTGAAGATATTGGACATCGATGTTGCAGACGCTTTAAAAATAATCATTTCCGGAGGCGTGGTAAATCCCGCCGACCAGAAGCAGTAATCAATCAAGGAGGAATATTTTATGTGGGGCTTTATTATCAAAGGCGGGCCGGTCATGGCCCCGATCATCCTTGGCTCGATCATAGGCCTGGCGATCATACTTGAAAAACTCTGGAATCTCAACAGGCTCAAAATAGATACGGCGGCATTTGCCGAAGAGGTATTCGCCAACATCAAATCCAATAAGATACAGAAAGCGCTGTGGCTTTGCGACCACCACATCGAACATCCTTTGGCGGCAGTCCTTAAAGTCGGCATAGAGCGCCGCTCTTCAAGCTCCGACCGGATCGAAAAGATGATGGAGCAGACAGGGAACATGCAGGTCCACCGCCTCGAGAAACGCCTCGGGGGGCTGGCATCTATCGTCGGCATCGAGCCTCTCATGGGTTTTTTAGGCACGATAACGGGGCTGATCAAGGCGTTCATGTCCTGGGAAGCGGCCGGTGCTAATATTACCGTAAGCGTTCTGGCCCTGGGCATCTACGAGGCCATGCTTACCACAGCCGCAGGCCTTATCGTGGCCATACCCTATTATCTCTGTTATAATTATTTCATCAGCAGGATAAAATATATTTCTGCCGAAATGAACGAATATTCGACGCAGTTGATTGATATACTCGCAGAATCCAAACAGGCAGAGGCGAAATGAAAATAGCCGGAAGACGAAGCCATTTGACCATCATGGAGTCGGTAGCCATGACGGACATTGTGCTTAATATGTTCATATTCTTTTTTATCTCTTTCAGCCTGCTCTACACGTTCAACCCTCAGCGTTTGCAGAAACTCGATGTAAAACTTCCCAAAGCGGCTAACACCTCGGGCATGGAAAAGATGGAACAGATAAACATCACAATGACCAATGAGGGCGTTCTATACTTTGAGCAGGATGTCGTGACAATGAGGGAGCTCAAAGACAAAGTCAGGCGCGGCTATTCCCAGAATCCGTCTGTAGCAGTAGTGTTGCGGGCTGACAGGCTGGTGAATTTCAAAACCGTGGTCAGCGTGCTGGACATGCTGACAGAGATCGGCGTGAGCAATCTCAATATCGCAGCCGTAAAAGAATAAATGAAAAATATCGTTTTAAAACCACGCAAATTTAACCCTGATATATTGTCGTTCCTGGCAAAACGCGGCCTTGTGCGGCCGCTTGTGCCTACTGCCGATGTGCGCAGGTGCCGGTCTTACCGCGGCGCCGTGGGAACGATATATAAATCCAAAGAAAACTGCGGCACCCACAAGCTTATCTGCGTCAGGTGCGCTACCGACGGCATAAAGATCAATTCTCACAAAGATAACGAGGAATTCATCCTGATCAGCCCGGATGCGCGCCGGTTCAATCCTTTATATATGATAATCGGTTTGCACAAGCACGCCGTAATCGAAGCTAAAGCGAAAAAAGGGTCGCTCGATGCGTCGGATTTTCTGGCGGTGGAGCTTGTGTATAACGATCCCCGGGTGAGCATTTTCACGATGCTCGAAGGCACGCCCCATTTCGAGATCGGGGGCATCGGCTCTAAACAGGCTCCGATATTTTTTGTGACAGAGCCGTCGCGGCTTAAGCTTCACAAGCTTAAACTGCAAAACTTTTGTTTTTCCGTGCGGGAATAACGATGCTGAAAAAAATAGCTGTTATACTTCTTGTCATAGGCCTTGCCACATGCACGGGACTCGTATCTTTTGAGGCATATGCCAGCTTTCAGGATTCGCATAAAAAGCAGCAGGCTCTTCAAAAGAAAAAAGCGGCGTGGCGGCAGTTGAAGAAATACCTGAGCCGCGAGACAAACAAGTTCAAAGGCAGGTCGGG
>JALOQI010000068.1 GCA_025453435.1 Candidatus Omnitrophota bacterium | reverse complement strand
TATCCTGGCATCGGTGTGCTCAATATTCTTCAGCTGCCTTTTTACGTTCTTCTTCCTGTATACCATAATCGACATGTTCTCCCATCTGGACGTCATCCTAAAACATGCGGTTTCCCTGGATACGCTCTTGCGGTATTATATGTCCTATCTGCCCATCATATTCACACAGGTAGCGCCGATATCGTGTCTTTTGGCCGCTCTTTATACTTTCGCCCGCATGAACAAGGACAATGAAATAATAGCCATGCGCTCCTCGGGGCTGAGCATAATGAGGATATCGCGCATAGTCGTAATATTCGGCCTTTTAATCAGCCTGGCGGTGTTCTGGGTGAACGATAAGCTCTCTCCGAAAGCGATGCTGACCAGCAGGCAGATACAGCAGCAAATGGAATCAGACTCTGCCAAAGCGGCCAGAGACAAAAAAACCCCCGAGGTCATCAGGGATTTTACCGTATACGGGCTTAACAACAGGCTTTTCTATATAAATAAATTCTATCCCTTATCTAACACGATGGAGGGCATAACGGTACTCGAGCACGATGAAAAACAGGAACTCGTCAAAAAGATCGTAGCAAGTAAAGGGGTGTTTACAGACGGGCAATGGCGCTTTTACCAGACTATAAGCGATGTATACGATAAAAACGGCCGCATCACCCAGGAACACGCATACATCGAAGAAGAAATAATGCCTATTACCGAAACCCCTAAGGATTTTTTGAATCAGCGCCAGCACCCGGACTACATGAATATCTCGCAGTTAAAGGATTATATAATGCGGCTTTCTAAAAGCGGGGCGGTTACGGTCATCCGCAGCCTTACCATAGACCTGTATCAGCGCTATACCGCGCCTTTCACAAGTTTTATGATCGTCCTTTTGAGCATTCCGTTCTCTCTGAAGATGAGAAAACGCGCCACGGGCCTGTCGTCCCTCGGAGTGGCATTGATGGTGGGATTTTTGTATTATATACTGAATGCAGTCAGCATTGCCCTCGGTAAAGCGGGAATACTTCCGCCTTTTATCTGCGCTTCTCTCACCCACGCAGCGGCATTTACCTACAGCCTATACCTGATCAAAGGCCTGCCCTGATCTAATCGGTTATTTTGTTCATATCGGAAGGAAGCGGTCTGTCAAGCCTGATGCCTGATTCGTAATGGCCTTTTGGATCGGGCCTGGACCACACTGCAACTCCTGAAGCGTAAACAGGGCGGGATCTTTCCAATTCCAGGCGCAGATCGTGCCTGCGGTACGCGGTTATCTGCCTCGAGGTCAAAAGCCTCAGGCCGCGCGCGCTTATATCCTCAGTCACGGCCATATCGCCTCCCGAAGGCATATCCGTGAATACAACCGGGATCTTCATACTGCGGCGCTCGTATCTGCGTTTTTCCGCTGCCTCTGCCTGCCAGCCGGCTGAACCGTTTTTGATATAAACTCGCGGAACCCTGCTGCCTATTCCGCAGACTATTTCATAGGGAATAGTCTGGCCGAGTCCTGCCAGGTATTCCGCGCTTATATGAGCATTGCCCTGCGAGCCTATCAGCACTGCTTCATCCCCGAGTTTTAAGCCTGAATCGCCGGCATCCACCATTATCTGATCCATGCATATCCTGCCGGCTATCCTGAATCTTTTCGAGTTGATCAGCACAGGGCCTATATTCGAAAGGTTCCTGGGATATCCGTCGCCGTAGCCTATGGGGAGAGTAGCTATAGAAGTGTTCTTTTTCGTAACGTAAGTGTGTCCGTAACTGACCCCGCAGCCTTTGGGGACATTTTTAAGGTATATGACCTTTGTCTTCAAAGACATCACCGGCCTCAGATCTATTGACAGGCCGGACGCAGGATAAATGCCGTAAAGGATAAGCCCGGGCCTGACCATGTTGAAATGGCTTTTTTTATACGACACGACCCCCATGCTGTTCGCCGCGTGCACAAGAGGAATGAATATCGAACCGGCTTCAAGCTTCTTTACAAGCTTTTCAAAAAGCGAGATCTGATGTTTTGTAAGAGATTCGTCGCTGTCAGCGCAGGCAAGGTGCGTGAAAATGCCCTGTATCCTGATATTGGGCAGAGAATAGGCCTTTTTTACGAACTCATAAGCCTGATGGTGCATTACGCCGATCCTCGTCATGCCTGTATCGACTTTGACATGGATATCAATAGGCGTATTGCGCCTGCCCGCTTCTTTGCTCAAAGCCCGGGCGAGCGATAATGAGCATACCGTGGGCGTTATGTTATGATCGAAAAGCGGATCGATGTCCCGGTCAAGGATAACTCCCAGCACAAGCACCGGCGCGCCGACGCCGCTTTTGCGCAGCGCGACAGCCTCATCCACGCAAGCCACTGCCAGATGATCCACCCCGCAGGAAACCAACTGTTTGGCGACCGGCACCAGGCCGTGGCCGTAGGCTTCTGCTTTTACGCAGGCCATGATCTTAACCCCGCGGCCCACCGTATTTTTTATCTGCTGGAAATTATAGGCGAGATTATCCAGATTGATCTCAGCCCAAGTAGGCCTGTACCCTATAGACCTCTCGTCTACCACATATCCCCCTGACTACTGACTACTAACCCCTATCTACCTGGTACCTCTCGTACCTGGCAATCCTGTTTATACAAATACACCGGTTCCAGTTCGAACGGGCCCAGAGTCCTGCCTTCCTGCGCCCGGCGCATTGCCAGAGAAATAAGCGCCTGCGGGAGCGGATACCAGAATTCTTTATCTAAAAATATTGCGTGCGGCAGTCCGGCCCTTATCTCTTTCGCGAAAACAGATAACCCGTCCCCTATTATTATAATCTCTTTTTTGCGCAAAGAAGAACAATATTTTTTTGCGGATTTCACAAAAGTATCGATATCTATAAGCCTGTCCGCGGACAACCTTTTGACTGACCTGCCTGCTTTCAGATGCCAGCCGGAGTATAAAGCCGATCGCTTCGCGTCTATTATCCCGGCGATCAGGCCGTCAGGCAAAAGAGGATTATCGGCCATGATGTCCAGAGTCGAAATACCTGCGACAGGTTTAGCGTTCGCCCATGCCATTGCTTTTATTGCCGCATGGCCTATGCGAAGGGAAGTAAAAGAACCGGGGCCCGTGCCTGCGCAATAGAGGTCTATATCAGCCGGCTTGAGCCTGACTGCATCCAGAACGCGGCCTATCGAAGGCGTGAGTATGTCGGAAAGCAGAATGCCCGCATCTACGGAGTATTCGAACGTATCGCTGCCGTCTGATAACCCCATGCACAAATACCTGCCCGATGTGTCAATCGCCAGTATCTTCATTTATCGATTCCAGGGCTTTTTTATACTGCGCGCCTTTTGCAGTTATCCTGATCTCTCTTTTTTGTTTTCCCGAAACTTTCAATTCGACCCTGAGGCACGCTTTCGGCGAAAGGCCGCCGAGTTTGTCCGCCCATTCTACGACGGCAACGCCGCCGCCGAAAAAATATTCTTCATATCCCAGGTCGCTGATCTGCGAGACATCCTCAAGCCTGTAAAGGTCGAAATGATACATTGCCAGCCTTCCGTCATACTGGCGCATCAGTATGAACGTCGGAGATACGACATCGGCATTATCTATTCCGAGGCCCCGGGCTATGCCTTTGGCAAACACGGTCTTGCCGCTGCCCAGGTCTCCGATAAGGCAGACGATATCGCCTTTGTTAAGACTGCGCCCGATACGCGCGCCCAGTTGAAGCGTATGCCCGGCTGAATTGGAAATGATCCGCATATTAAAAATGGCTGTATCCTGACCCGGCCAGTTTCCTTATCCTGCTGTTCTTGTCTATTATGGAAAACCCGTTTTGCTTCGATACGATCTCGCCTATCGGAGAAAAAGCGCTCGATACAGCCATTAGCTTTCGCGCCTTGCTGATATTCAGGGTAAATATCAGCTCAAAGTCCTCGCCGCTATTGAGCGCGTCCTCAAGCCCCGAAGCCTGATCGCTGACCGGGATGAGGTCCTCATACAGCACCGCGCCGACCGAGCTCGATTCAAGAATATGGCCGAGATCCTGGGCCAATCCGTCGGATACAT
>JALOQI010000067.1 GCA_025453435.1 Candidatus Omnitrophota bacterium | reverse complement strand
TAACGACACGATCGTAATATATGACCGCGTCAGGGAGAACGCAAGGCTTTTGCGAAAAGCCACTCTGAAGGAGCTTATTAACTTAAGCGTCAATCAGTGTTTGGCCAGGACTGTTCTGACATCCGGCATAACGCTTTTGACGGTCGTAGCCATACTGATTTACGGCGGAGAGGTCTTGAGCAACCTTGCATTCACGCTTATTGTCGGGTTTATTTCCGGCGTGTATTCAACCGTTTACATCGCATCGCCGCTTGTTCTCGCGATGTCAGGTAAAAAAGACAAATAGCCTTTTGCGAGCAAAAACGCCCCCGTTTTTTTGCCGTGAACGGCAAAACAGCGGGGGCTTTTTTTAGTATATGTTCAGATCGATAAAACTATATATCGGCGCAGCACCGGAATTCGAAAGGCTGCACGCAGACCTGGCTGAATTCGGATATAAACGCCAGGAAGCTGTTTTGCACGAAGGCGATTTCTGCCGCCGCGGCAACCTTCTTGATATATTCGCGTTCACCTTTGAATTGCCCATTCGGATCGAATTCAGCGACGATATTATAACTTCGATCAAGACTTTCGATCCGGTAAAAGGCACGGGGCTTTGGGAGCACAGGATAGTTATCATCCTGCCTTTGAAAAAAACAGCTCCTTCTATCAGGGCGCCTTTCAGCGAGAATGTGCCGCTTGAGAATTTTGTCGACATAAATATAGGGGATTACGTAGTCCACAACGAGCACGGCGTCGGCAGGTTCAAGGGCATAGAAAAGATCCGCAAGGCCGATAAGCTCAAGGACCACCTGGTCGTTGAATATGACCGCGGTGAAAAACTGTTCGTGCCAGTGGAGTCGATGCACCTCGTTCAGAAATATATCGCATTCCATGTTCGAAGGCCAAAGCTCAACAGGCTGGGAAGTAAAGAATGGCTCAGGATCAAACAGCGCGCGCGCAAAGGCATCGAGAAACTTGCGTGGGATCTGTTATCTTTGCAGGCTCTGCGGGAAAGCTCTCCGGGATGGAAGTATTCCGTTGATACCCAGTGGCAGAAAGATTTTGAGAAGACTTTTCCCTACAGGGAAACGCCTGACCAGGTGACTTCATGGCAGCTCTGGTGCCGACTACGATCCTGGCTGAACAGCATTTTCAGAATTTTACCGGCCGGCTTAAAGATTTCGCGGTCAATGTCGAAATGCTTTCGCGCTTCAGGACTCAAAGAGAGCAGAAGGATATAGTCAAGCGGATAGGAGAGGGAAAGGTCGACATTGTAATCGGAACGCACAGGATGCTTTCCCGGGATGTTATTTTCAAAGATCTGGGCCTTGTTATAATTGACGAAGAGCAGCGTTTTGGCGTAAAGGCAAAGGAGAAGTTAAAGGCGTTGAGGCTGACCTGCGATGTCATAACGCTCACGGCAACGCCTATACCCAGGACCTTGTACATGTCGCTTATGGGCGCCAGGGACCTGTCTGTGATCAATACCCCGCCTGAAAATAGGTTGCCTATAAGGACCATCGTGGTAGAATATGACCAGGATATCCTCCGCCAGGCTCTCATGCGGGAATTGCGCCGCAAGGGCCAGGTGTTTTTTCTGCACAACCGCATAGAGGATATAGAAAAGCTGGAAAACAAGATCCGCAGGCTTGTGCCTGCGTCTACCCGCATACGCATAGGCCACGGGCAGATGCCTTCAAGCATGCTCGAAGAGGTCATGGCAGAGTTCCTGCGCGGGGAAATAGATATACTTTTGTGCACGATGATCATCGAATCGGGCATTGATATACCGAATGCCAATACGATAATCGTCAATAACGCGCATACATTCGGGTTGTCAGACTTACATCAGCTGCGCGGACGCGTGGGCAGGTTCGACAGGCCCGCATACGCTTATTTCGTCGTGCCACGGGCTGAATCCATATCCACTATCGCTGCAAAAAGGCTCAAGGCTTTGCAGGAGTACGCACAGCTTGGCGCGGGTTTCAGGATCGCAATGGAAGATCTGGAAATACGCGGCGCGGGGAATCTGCTCGGGAGCGAGCAGCACGGGTTCATCAATGCGGTAGGATTCGATCTTTACTGCAGGTTGCTTAAAGAGGCTGTAGAGACTTTTAAAAAAGCCCAATTTACTAAATAAGGCGGTTGCTATGAGAAAGAAAAATATATGTGCGGCGTTATGCGCGGTATTGCTGATTATGTCTGCCGCAGGAGGCGCGCTAGCTCAGGACAAGGTAGTTGCCGTGGTCAACGATGAGATAATCACTCAGAAAGACCTGGACAGTTTCATCGCATTTATGCGCGTTCAGATGGCAAGGGATTATTCGGGGGTAAAGCTCGAGCAGAAGATCGATTCCATGAAGCAGGACCTGCTTGAACGGCTTATAGAGGACAGGTTGATACTGCAGGAGGCGAAAAAGAGCAATATCAATGCGGATAAGAACATGATAAAGGCTAAGATCGCCGAGCTCAAAAGAGCGCATAATTCCGACAGGGAATTCCAGGATTATCTTATCCAGCAGGGAATGACCGAGGCAGACCTCGAGCAGAAGATGAAAAACCAGATGATGACTTATCAGATCGTTGAAGAAAAAATAAAAAATAAGATCGTCATAAAGCCTTCGGATATAACCGAGTATTATGAAAAGAACGTCGATCAGTTCATGGTGCCGCAGGAGCGCGAGTTCGTTTCGATCGTCGTGGATACTCAGGAACTGGCCGATAAAGTGTCGGCTGACCTTTCGGCGGGAAAGACGCCGGATGAAGTGGCGGGATTGTATTCGATCACCGTGAATACATTCACTGCAAAAAAAGGCGGAGAGCTTAAAAAAGAGATCGAAGATGTGGTTTTCGGGATGAATCTCAACGACGTTTCCAAAGCGGTAAAAATAGACGAAGCATATTATGTTTTCAAGCTGACAAAGATAACCGCCGAGTTCAAACAGCCGCTTATAGACGCGCAGGCCGGCATCAAGCGCATGCTTTTCGACAAAAGATTGCAGGAAGACATGGTCGACTGGCTCGACCAGCTGAAGAAAAAATCCTTCATTAAAATCTAATGGCCCGGCGGATCGGTTTGACAATGGGAGACCCGGCTGGTATAGGGCCGGAGATAATAGCAAAAGCCAAGTTAAGGTCAAGCTCAAAAGCCAGGTTTGTTGTCATAGGCGACAGATTCGTGTTTGACAGAGCAGCGGGCAAAAGCGGCCTGGACAGATCTGTCGAATTCATAGATCTGGCTAACGTAAACCGCCGCAATTTCTCTTTCGGCAGGATCAAAGCGGAATATGGCAGGGCTTCGATCGAATATCTTGATACTGCTATGAACCTGCTGTCGCGCGGACTTGTCGATGGCCTTGTGACCGCGCCTATATCAAAAGAAGCCATCCATCTTGCCGGCTATCATTACAGCGGCCATACTGAATATCTTTCAGCAATGGCACGCAAGCCCGATGTGGTCATGATGCTGGTAAATGATGTGTTCAAGCTGAGCCTTGTGACAAGGCATGTGCCCCTGGCTGCTGTCAGCCGCAAATTGAGCCGCAGAAATATAACCGGCACGTTGCGAACCACCCACAATGCTCTGCAGAAACTCTTCGGTATCAAAAAACCGAAAATCATTGTACTTGGTATAAATCCCCACGGTTCTGATAACGGCGTTATCGGAACAGAGGAGGGTTCTATCATACGGCCTGCGATAAAAGCTTGCGGATTGAGCGGCGTTTCAGGCCCCATGGGCGCTGATGTTGCAATCGCCAAAGCGGCAGCAGGAAAATACGACTGTATCCTGGCGATGTATCATGACCAGGCTTTGATACCGCTTAAGCTGACAGGAGATCAGAGTGGGGTGAATATGACCCTCGGCCTGCCGTTCGTCAGGACCTCGCCTTTGCACGGGACAGCCTTTGACATAGCCGGAAAAAATAAAGCCGATCCTTCATCCATGTTAGCGGCAGTAGATCTCGCCATACGATGCGTCCGAAACCAAAAAAAAGCTTAGGCCAGAATTTTCTCCAGGACCCCAATATAAGAAGGAAGATCATTGCCGCGTGCGATTTTTGTCCGGATGACACGGTTATAGAAATCGGGCCAGGCCAGGCAGCTATGACCGAATTGATCGCGCCGATCGTGAAGCGCCTTTACGCTATTGAGCTCGACACGGTTTTGGCAGGTATGCTGGAGGAACAGTTTAAGGATGATCCGCGGGTTTCGATCATCAATCAGGATTTTCTCAAGTGCGACATAGCTGCACTTCTGGCAGATAGCCCCCGCACAAAGGTCAAGGTTTTCGGCAACATCCCGTATTACATAACTTCGCCGATCATACAGCATTTATTCGAATATCGCAGCCATATATCGAATATATATCTTACCGTCCAAAAAGAATTCGGCCAGCGCATTGTAGCTGAGCCGGGGTCAGAGCACTACGGGTCTTTCAGCTGTTTTGTGCAATATTACACTCAACCCAGGATCGAATTTTTGATCAAGCGCACATGTTTTTATCCTGCGCCGAAAGTGGATTCCTGTTTTTTGAGCCTGAGTATGAGGCCCGAGCCTGCGGTAAGCGTAAAAGACGAAAATCTGCTGTTTACAATTATACGCAGGTCTTTCGGTCAGAGGCGCAAGACCCTTAAGAACTGCCTCAAAGGTCTGATTCCAGCAGACAACCTGGATTCCTTTTTCGAGAAATACAGCGTCAATCCTAAGGCCCGGGCTGAAACGCTTTCTTTGCAGGACTTCGCAAACCTCGCTAATTTGAAAAACTAGGGGACGCTTCCGGGAAGCGTCCCCTGGTTTTTTCCTTTGACAACCGGCTCGATTTCGTATATATTATTACTTTAATCTAACAAGAGGATTCTATGGCTAAAATGACAGTGAAAGATCTTGATTTAAAGGGGAAAACCGTTCTAATGCGCGCTGATTTCAATGTGCCGCTGGACGGTTCATTGGCTATTACTGACGACACCCGCATACGCGAAACAGTGCCGACTATCAAATTTATCCTGGAGCGCGGAGCTAAAAAGCTCGTATTAATGTCGCACCTTGGAAGGCCTGATGGCAAACGCGTTGATAAATACAGCCTCAAGCCCGTTGCCGGCCGCCTTGAAGAGCTTCTTGGCCAGAAAGTAAAATTTTTTGACGATTGCTCAGGCGAC
>JALOQI010000066.1 GCA_025453435.1 Candidatus Omnitrophota bacterium | reverse complement strand
TCTGGTCTCTCACAAAAGGTCCATATCCCACGTTACATTCAACACATATTATCTTACGCCCTTCAATCACATCCATCAGGATCCCGGCAAGTACGGCATCGAGTATGAAAAACGAGCTCTGCCTTTTAGATTTTTTATTCCTTTTAAGAATAAAAACGGCATGACTGCGGATTGGGCAGATCAGATTGAAAAAATATACCGCTCTCTGATAAACGCAAAAGACCAAGAGGTCCAGGCCGCCGCGCCAGGGCATTCTTCGATATCGGACTCATGCGGTCGTTTGTCCGAGGGATGCGTGCAATTGCGGCTGAACAACGAGATCTGCAGCATGCGATATATCAGGGATGCGCGCACCGAAAATTACACATTTTTACAGGATGAGGGAGTCCCAAAGCATGAGCTTGCCTGCGGCGCTGCATAAAGAAGCAGTGATGATGGAGGACCATGATAAGGCATATCTTGCCTGGAAGGAGCGCAATGTAGCTGACAGGATACTTGTCCATATCGACGCTCATATAATTGATTCCGGAACGTATGTGGGCAAGACAGCAGTAAGCATGCCTTTGCTCAATCCTTATTTGAAGCCCAGGAAAAAAATGGTCAATATCGGCAATTACATATGCCCGGCGATGATGGAAGGCATGGTAAAAAAATTCTACTGGGTTGTGCCGGATAAAAGCTGGCAAACTGCGCGGGGCCGCAGGCATATCTCAAGGCAGTTAAGACATATCCTCAAGGTGAGAAAATACGGCGCAGGCTCTCTAGAAGTCAGACGGGATAATATACGCTGCAGGATATTTGACAGGGAATTGATCGTGACAACTCTTGAGAAGCTGGAACTCATAAATGAGCCCGTGCTTCTGGATATAGACGTGGATTTTATGCTAACCCCGCACATATGGGATGATCTGAATCCTCGTCGCAAGCCGTGGATATTCCCCGAAGAGCTGTATGAAAAGGCCTGTCCGCGGATAAAAAATATCGATGTTCTGACCATAGCCTATTCCGTCGAAGGAGGGTTCACGCCCTTAAGATTCAAATATCTGGGTGATGAACTGCGCCTGCTTTTTGACCGCGGGCTCTCGTCAGACAGCCGGAGGGTCATGGAACATAAAAAGAAAGCACTTTTGGCCGAATCGCTCAACGATTACGGTCGAGCTGCCGCCGAGTATGAGCGGGCTTTAGCCGTAGATGATTCGGATGCGTCAGCTTATTATAATCTTTTCCTGAATGCTTTAAGCCGGCCTCTGGCCTCGATCAGCCAGGCAAGGTTTTTTTATGACAGGGCTCTCTCCAGAGACAGCGCTTACGCGACAGTATATAACAATTACGGTATTGCGTATCTGCGGTATAACAGGCTTAAAAAGGCACAAAGAGAGTATAAGAAGTTCATGGGGTTGGACCGCAGCAAAGCCGCAGTCCTGAACGGATTAGGGCATGTTTATTTGGGCCGCGGGAAGTACGCTCAAGCCGCAGAGTGTTTCGACCGGTGCCTGGCAATAGATAAGGATTATCCTGAGGCGCTGGAAGGCAAAGCCATAGCAGCTTATCATGCGGCAGATCTGGACGGGGCGCAGGAGCTTTTCGCGGGACTGTGCGGGAAGGGTGAGTCTGACGCGCAAATATACTGGTGGCTCGGCTGTATTGCGCGAAAAAAGAACGATACGACAGCAGCAATAGACTATTATAAACTCGCTGTCATGCATGGGGGAGAAGGTCCGCTTGTGCATATGATGCTTGCGTGCCTTTATCTTGTCAGGGGGTTTTATTACAGAGCATTCGAAGAATTAAAAAGGTCTTTAAGCGCGCTGAGGGCGGAGTTCCCATGGACATGAAATATGTTTACCGCAAAAACAGCCAGATCATGGATAGGGAAATGGATGACGGTCCGGTCTTGATCGATCCGTACCGCAGGACACTGGTAAGGCTCAATCCCGCAGCGCACAGGATCTGGCAATTGCTGGACGGTCAGCGTTCGGCCGAGGGTATTATCAAGATAATGGAAGCCGAATTTGAGATAGATGCCAAAAGCCTTCAGAATGACGTCGCCGGATTTCTTAAAGAGCTGCAAAAACGGGAGATAATAAAATAATGTTCTGCCAGGTGGCGCAGAGAAAATTTTCAGATCTGGCTTTTTCCATCGATAATGCGGCCATAGAAAGGCGCATGCCCTATATGTGCGCGCTCGAATTGACCTATCGCTGTAATCTTTCCTGCAAGCACTGTTATTGTAATCTGGAGGTCAGCGACAGGCGCAGGTTCGGCGAGATGACGACCGAAGAGGTATTGCATTTGCTCGACGAGATAGCCGGAGCCGGATGCTTCTGGCTTCTTTTAACCGGCGGAGAAGTCCTTGTCAGAAAAGATTTCTGGCAGATATACCTTCATGCCGTAAAGAGGGGGATGCTGGTCAATGTTTTTACCAATGCAACTCTTCTCGACGATGATCTCGCCGGAAGATTCGCCGAATACCCGCCTTTAAGCATAGACATAAGCCTATACGGGTCAACGCCTATGTTGCATGACAGTATCACAGCCGTTCCGGGTTCATTCAAAAAGACCATGGAGGCGATAGAAAGGCTGCGCAGACGTAAAGTCAAGTTTTCCCTCAAGACTATCCTGATGACCTTAAATCATATAGATCTTGAGAATATGCGTTCTCTGTCAAAGAGCATGGACGCGGAATTCCGCTACGACACGATGATAGCGCCCCGTTCAGACGGGGGCATGTCCGCGGCGGGATACCGTTTAAGCGCCGATGTGATGGCAGACCTGGATCTTGATGAAGACTGGCAGGCATGCGAAAGGATCTTTGACGGTTTCTGGGGTAAAATACCCGAAAGCCCGCTTGCCTGCGGCGCAGGGATATTCGCTTTCAATATAAATCCTTACGGTATATTGAGCCCCTGCACGATGTTTGGCAGTTTTCAGTATCCCCTGGGCGGTACGGCGTTCGCAGATGCGTGGAAAAAGCTTGTAAATGATTACGGCAAAAAGTCATGCGGCCTGGCAGCCCGCGAATGCCGCGCGTGCAGCATGCAGCTTATATGCGCGAATTGTCCGGCCTGGGCCGAACTTGAGGCAAAGGCTCTGGATAAAAAGGTGGATTATATCTGTGAATATGCGAAGACTCTGGAAAAAAAGTATTTTGCGAAAAAGGAGGGAAACCGCAATGGAAAAGAAGCCTTATCAGAAACCGCAGATTAAGGAAGTAAAGCTTGCTATCGAGGATACGCTTTTGACGGCATGCCGTTCTACGATCAACTCGCGCGTAAACCCCAAGCGCGGCACCGCGTGCAGGGCCTGCAGGACTACATACAGGTCTTCATGAAGCTGTCCATAAAGATCTGCGATTACATAATTAAAGTTGACGGTGAAACTGAGCCTGAACGGTTCAATGATTTTGGTTTTTACAGGGATTTTTTGACCGAAGCCGGGCAGTCTTGCCATTGCTTTCTCGATCACAGGATCTCCCGGCCCCCGGATCTGGAATTAGACGCAAATGCGTTCCATACCGAGAACTGGCATTTATCCGGGCGCGACGGCAGGAAAGTGCTTTGCGTCGGGCCGCGGCCAAAACGCGGCCGATATGACAATGTAGTCGTTTTTGACCGTGACTACGGATCAGGCATCATGTATCAGAAAAGCGCGTTTGAGTTGTTCCGCAGATTTATCGACCAGTTCCTGATAATGAACCTTCTGAGCAGGGATTCGGGTTTTTTGCTGCACGCCTCAGGCGTCGTCTGGAACAATAAAGGCATCTGTTTTACCGGACCTTCGGGCAGCGGCAAATCCACAATGCTTAACATGTTCAAGGGATTAGTGCCAAAAGACTGTCTGCTCAACGATGACCGTCTCGCACTCAGGAATTATGGAAACCATTGGCGCGTTTTCGGAACGCCCTGGTACGGCGAATCCCGCGTGTCATCTCCGGCTGGCGCGGATCTGTCAGCGCTTTTTTTTATACGCCATTGCGCACATAATTATATAAGAAAACTTTCAGCCTCGGAGATCCTTCCTCAGCTGATGGTGCTGGGATTGCTGCCCCTCTGGGACAAAGTTGCGACGTCGCAAGTGCTTGGTTCATTTCAGAACCTGATCCGCAGTATCCCCGCCTATGAATTCGGTTTCCTTCCGGACAAGAGCGCTCTGGAACTTATAAAAAAGGTCGTTTAACATGGTTGTTTTGTGCTCGACTCAGGAATTCAATAGTTTATGCGATGAGGTCGCATCCAAGGCTTCCCGATTATGCCTTCAGGCAAAAGGCGGGAGCATGTATCCTTTTATCAGAAGCGGCGACTGGGTGGATGTTGCGTTGTTCGGCGAAACCGGAAAAAATATCAGAAAGGGGGATATAGTCCTTTTTAAAAAAGACAGCAGCCTTTATCTGCACAGGGCTCTGCGCGTGGAAAGAGACGGGCTCATCGCAAAAGGCGACATGTCGTTCGGCCAAGACGGGTTCATCCCTGTTGACGATGTGCTTGCGAGGGTGGTTTCGATCAGCCGCGGCAAACGTAAAATTGATATTCGTACGGCAGTAAACCGTTGTTTTAGCGCCGTTGCAGCCGATATCAGCGTTTTTTTACAGTACCCCTTATTGGCCATGAGAAAGATTTTTGCTTTATGCATGAAGATTCTTTCCCTGGCCCAGTCGCTTAAAGT
>JALOQI010000065.1 GCA_025453435.1 Candidatus Omnitrophota bacterium | reverse complement strand
CTTTTGTTTTTCCGTACGGGAATAACGATGCTGAAAAAAATAGCTGTTATACTTCTTGTCATAGGCCTTGCCGCATGCACGGGACTCGTATCTTTTGAGGCATATGCCAGCTTTCAGGATTCGCATAAGAAACAGCAGGCTATCCAAAAGAAAAAAGCGGCGTGGCGGCAGTTGAAGAAATACCTGAGCCGCGAGACAAACAAGTTCAAAGGCAGGTCGGGCATTGTAATAAAAGACCTGGATACGGGCTGGGAGTTCGTCCATAACGGCGACAGGCTTTTCCCTTCGGCAAGCCTTGTAAAGATCCCGATAATGGCAGGGGTGTTCCAGGCTGTTAAAGATGGCAGGGTATCCCTGGATCAGAAAGTCAGGGTCAAGGCCGGAGATCTGGTTTCAGGCTCGGGTGTGATAAAGTCCATGCCTGCGGGCTCGACTTTTACCGTGGAAGATCTGACCAGGCTGATGGTCACGCGCAGCGACAATACTGCGGCCAATATCCTTATAAATATGCTGGGAAGGGAGTATCTAAACGCCTATTTCAAGCGCCTGGGCCTTAAGAAAACGAACCTTTCCCGCAAGATGATGGATTTCAGATACAGGCGCAAGGGGATAGAGAATTACACAACGCCTCAGGACGTCTCAAAACTCCTTGAGAGGATGTATAACGGCAGGTTTATAAGCCCGCAGGTATCGGATAAATGCCTTTCGCTTTTAAAAATGCAGAAAGTCAAAGACCGCATACCCAAGAAACTCCCGGAAAACGTGGTCGTCGCCCATAAAACAGGTTTGGAGCGTTCCGTATGCCATGACGCGGGCATCGTCTATACGGCCAACGGCGATTTCCTTATTTGCGTACTGACAAAAAGCAGGTCGAGTTTCAAGAACAGCAAGGATTTCATAGCCCGCATCGCATCTTATACTTATCATAATTATAAAATGCGGGGCCTTTAACCGTTTTAAACAAAAATAGGGGGGAGACATGTTCATCCTGGCTAATTTTATTTCAGCTGTCGCAAGGGTGCTTGATATTGTGATAAACGTGTTCGTATGGCTCATAGTCATACGCGCGATAGTCAGCTGGGTAAGCGCAGATCCTTTAAACCCGATCGTGCAGTTCTTGCACAAGGCGACTGAACCGTTGTTGGCGCCTATCCGCAAATTACTCCCTTTTTCTCTTAAAATGACCATAGACATCTCTCCGATCGTCGCTGTATTGGTATTGATATTCATGCAGTTATTCTTGGTCAGGTCCCTGTTCGATATTGCCGACCGTTTGCGGATGGCGATGTAACCGGCCGTATATTTTTATTGACTTTTATGCAAAAAAGAATAAAATCTCTTCAAAGGAGGAAATAAATGAGGAAACATACGTTTGCTGCAATCATTTTAATGGGAATAGCACTGGTATTGTTCGGCGTCGGAAGTTACATACATGCCCAGTCTAATCCCGACAGCGTCACACTTGAAGGCGGGTCATTCGGCAAGGTGACATTCTCTCACACCGGGCACACGGCTTCATCCGCATGCAAGGATTGCCATCACATGGCAGAATCCCCTGTGCAGAAATGCAATTCCTGTCATACCGCTGACGCAAAGATGGACGCGAAGACAGCGTATCACAAGAACTGTATCGATTGCCATAAGGCAAAAGAAAAAGGCCCAACGGGCTGCATGGACTGCCATAAAAAGTAACAAGGATTTTTCTTAAGAGGGCGGATCATGATTTTGAACCGGGAAAAACGGATTAGAAATCAGTCCGCCCTTTTCTTATGACCGAAAACACTGAATCAGTCTATTCCGAAAAGCTCATCCTGAACCTGGTCATTACGATCAGGCATATTTCCATCTATCCCGCTAAACACCCGATAGTCATCAATTCGATAAAGAATGTGATGGGCTTCTTGAACAACCTGCTTAACGTATACCCCGCGGTCAGCATAAACGTTTCGCCCGATAACAAGATAATGGTCAATTCCGAGCCCATGGTGGATAAAACTTCAGGCGACATCCAGGGATTTATTCCTTTCTTCCAAAAACTAGGGGTGGAAGACTTGATATTCAATCCCGGGATTTCAGACGCCGAAATAGCGGAATTCGTCAAGATCGCCCTTCTGGACGCCTCGGAGATCAAAAAAACAGCCGACATCAACGACCTTTTCGCAGGCAAGGGCATAACCCACATAAAAGCCAAACAGTTTTCATATATTAAGGTAGAAAAAGGCATGGAGGGAGCTGTTGTCGCAGGACAGCCCCAGGATGAAAACGGCCGCAAGGCAAAGCTCAAGGATTATTTCGACCGCAAGATCACGGACGCGGCAGAAGCGGCTGAGGTGGAAAAAAGCATCTTCGAAACAGCTGCTTTTGAGCTGAAAGAGAAAAAAAAGGTAGGCGCGCAGGCCAAAAACCTCCTTAAAAAATTCCTAACGCACGCCGCAGGCCAGGCTGACGCATCCACCAGGCTGAAACTTGCGCTTATAGACCTGGGCTGCCCCGCAGAAGATGTAGAGCAGCTGCTGGCAAAAATATCAGAGGAGATAGTCAGGGGCCCGGTTGTGCGGCGCAGGCTCGCCGATACCGATGCGGGAAAGCTTTCGGCTGAGAACGAAGCATTGCGCTCTGAGCTGGACCGGCTTAAGAACTCGTTCGCCCAGGCAGCGGATAAGCTCGAGAATTTAGAGAAAAAGAATAAGCGCATACACGACGAAAAACAGCGCATAGATAATATAGTCCACAATATGGCTGAGGGCATGGTCGTTGTGGATTCCCAGGGCAAGATAGTCCTTGTGAACCAGACAGCCCAGGCCATGCTGGGCATCACAAAAGACGACGTGGGCAAATATCTAAAGGACGTCGTAAAAGACGAGCATCTCCTGACCGTGACCAAGAGCATATCTGCCGATACCGAATCTGTGGTAGAAAAGGATATAGAATTCGTCAGCAACAACGAATCGACAAAAAGGGTCCTGCGGACCAGCTCCGCGGTTGTCGAAGACCCCAACGGCAATACGGTGGGTATGGTCACGACTTTGAACGATATTACCCGCCAGAAAGAAGTGGAAAGATTAAAGGGCGAATTTCTGGCGAATGTTTCGCATGAACTTCGCACGCCTCTTGTGGCCATAGAAAAGTCGGTTTCAATGATGCTTGACCAGAGCGCAGGCCAGGTTTCAGACACGCAAAAACAGTTCCTGACTATTGCCGAGCGCAACCTGAAGAGGCTGACGCTTTTGATAAACGATCTGCTGGACCTCTCAAAGCTCGAGGCCCAGAAGATGAAGATCAGCCCGGCGCTCGTTAATCCTTCGCAGGTAATAGACGAAGCTGTGAACAGCCTGGACAGCTGGGCTAAGACAAAGTCAGTCTCGATCGAAAAGGTGATCGCCGACGGACTTCCGCTTATCAGCATCGATCCCAACAGGATAATACAGGTCCTGATAAATCTTATAGGCAATGCGATAAAATTCACGCCCAGCGCAGGCAAGATCACGGTTTCCTGCACTCAAAGCATTGAGCAGGGGATAGTAACTATACGCGTTCAAGATACAGGCGTCGGCATCCCGCAGGAAGACCTGAGCAAGATCTTCGATAAGTTTTACCAGACCAGGGAAAGGCCTTCAAGCGATATCTGCGGCACAGGCATAGGCCTGACAATAGTAAAGGAAATAGTGGAATTGCACGGCGGTAAAGTATGGGCAGAGAGCGAACACGGCAAAGGTGCGGCGTTCATCTTCACTCTGCCGTTGAGCGCGCCCGGTGCATAATTATAAACAAAGATATTTTGACTGTTAACACAGGAGGCAGGATGGAATCGCCTAAGATAAAAGCATTGATAGTCGACGATGAAATGGATTTCAGGCAGCTTATGTCTTTCTGGATGAAATCAAAAGGATATGACGTTGTTGAAGCATCTAACGGCAAGGAAGCGGTGGAGCTGGCCGGAAAGGAAAGGCCTGATATTATTTTCATGGATATCAATATGCCTGTAATGGACGGCACCGAAGCGCTTAAAAAGATAAGGGAGACAAATAAAAACGTCCCGGTGATCATAATCAGCGCGTATGTGGAGGATAAAAGGGCTAAAGAGGCCATGAGCCTGGGTATCTCCGGGGTTTTTTACAAGGGCAAGGATTTTCAGGAAGGCCTTGCGCTTCTTGAGGCGGCGCTTCATACCCAT
>JALOQI010000064.1 GCA_025453435.1 Candidatus Omnitrophota bacterium | reverse complement strand
TCATCACGTGCCGCGAACTCAACGTGCTCTCGCCAATATCTTACCGGGGCTTGAGGCCCCGGTGAGTGCGGCACGTGAATCCGCAATCAGTTCTTATCACCTGAGACTATAGTTAGTTTTCGTTCCCTCTTTTCAAACTGCTCGCATTGCTCCTGCGCTTTCTTAGCTGAGTACGGGCAGACTTTTATTCCTCGTTCCGTCCGGCAGGTCTGCTGTGAGAACCAGTGTACGGTATGATACCGGTGATGGCAGATATGGTAGTACGGTTCCCAGTTGTCCGGATCGATGTATGCCGCGTCGTTCTCGTAGAGCTCGCCCCGGGGATGGTGAGGAGTGTTGGCCGGTCTGCCGCAACCGCAGGAACAGGTTTTTCCTTCGCACCATTTTCTTTTGATTGCGACAAGGACCGGGTTCTTTTCCCTTTTTCTATTCCTAGCTTGCCGGTTAATCCGGGCGATCTCTGCCGGGCAGGTGACGGAGATCGTGTTCATCATTTCCCCTGCTGCTGGCGGAGTTCTCGGATTTTAATTTGCGTTTCTTGGCATTGATATAATCCTTGAGATCATTATAGCGGTCCAGATGATTGGGGTTCAGGTTGGTGATCACGGATATATAAGGCTTGAAAGTTTTTATCTTTTCAAGCTGGAAAGAGCTGACCTCAAGCACTACAAAATCGCCGTCAGACACACTGCTTACCTCGCCGGAAAACGGATTGCCGATATTGCCGCAAACGAAAGCGCGTTTACCTGCCGCTTCCAGCACAAGGCCTATTAATGTGGTAGTAGTGGTCTTTCCACAAGAGCCCGTGACCGCAATGACGGGCGCAGGGCACAAAGTCCACGCCGCTTCTATTTCGCTTATTACGGGTATCCCTGATTCCAGAGCCCACCTTACAGGCAAGGCTTCATCCGGGACCCCCGGAGAAAGCACAGCCAGATCGCTTCCTGCGATAAATTCCTTCGTGTGTTTGCCGCACTCTACCGGGATATCGCAGGAAGCAAGATCTTTGATAACATCCCGCAGATCTGCCTCGGGCTTGGAATCCGTTATCCTCACATGAGCGCCGATCCCATGGAGCAGATTCGCGCACGCAAGGCCGCTCCTGGCAAAACCTATGATCGCGACCTTTTTACCTTTGAACTTTTCTGTATTTCGCATATAAGGCCTAACGGATCTTCAATGTGATTAAAGTCAATAGCGCCAGGAGGCTTGCGATTATCCAGAACCGCACGATTATCTGATTCTCGGACCAGCCGAGAAATTGGAAATGATGGTGCAAAGGCGAGCATTTAAAAATACGCCTGCCGGTGAATTTAAAAGAAGCCACCTGCAGTATGACCGATAAAGCCTCGACCACAAAGATCCCTCCTACCATGACCAGAAGGAGCTCTTTTTTAATTAAAAGCGCCACAATACCTAAAGCTCCGCCGAGAGCCAGCGCTCCCACATCTCCCATGAACACAGCCGCAGGAAAACAGTTGAACCACAGAAAACCCAGGCCCGCGCCTATGATGCTTGCGCAAAAAATTGTCAGCTCCGCGCTGCCCTTGATAAAAGGTATAAGAAGATAACTGCTTATTTTAGCGTTGCCCGATACATAACACAGAACGGCAAAAGCGATCGAAGCGAAAACAGTAGTGCCTATTGCCAGGCCGTCGAGCCCGTCTGTCAGATTCACGGCATTGGACGATCCCGTGATCACGAGTATTACAAAAAGGATGTACATAAGCCCGAGATTTATCGAAACGTCCTTTAAGAAAGGTATATCGAGCCGGGTATTATTTGAGGGGTCCATATAAAGGATAACGCCTATGATAAGGCCCAGGATTATCTGGCTGGTGAACTTCGCTGACGCTGTCAGGCCTTTAGAACAGCCCTTTACCACCTTGAGATAGTCGTCCATGAATCCGGTGACTCCCAGCCAAAGAGTGCCGAAAAGCGCGATAAGTATGAATTTATTGGACACATCAGCCCATAACAGCGTCGAAAAGGTTATAGCTATCAAAATGAATATCCCGCCCATAGTGGGCGTGCCCTGCTTGCTTTTATGCAGGTCGTTAAGTTTGGCGCTCTCTTTCTTGTCCCTAATGTTCTGGCCTATGTGCAGGGCTTTCAAAGTCCTGATGACCGCCGGGCCGAATATAAGGCTCAGGACAAACGCAGTCAATGCCGCCATGCTGGCGCGGAATGTAATATAGCGGAATATATTCAGGAAGTTGAAAACGTCGTGGAACGGATACAGAAGATAATAAAGCATTATATCAGGTCAGGTTAGCCTGCAGGTCAGCGAGCATCTGATCGAGTTTCATGCCCCTGGAGCCCTTTAGCAGTATATGATCGTCTTTTTTTATTGTCACGGTATTCAAAAGCACATCTTTTGCCTGCGCAAGGTCGCTGCAGGCGAAAACCTGCGATTTCTCAAGGCCGGCGGTTATTGCGTTCGCAGCTGCTGCCATGCTTCGTTTGCCGACCGTTATGAAAACATCGCATGACGACGCAGCCTGAGTGCCGGCATCCCTGTGGAATTTTTCAGCCTGGTCCCCGAGCTCAAGCATATCTCCCATCACCATTATGCGCCTCGCGCAAGAGCCCAGGTCCCGCAGGGTTTCCAGGGCCTGGGTCAATGACTGGGGATTGGCGTTATACGTGTCGTCGATCACCAGCGCTTCTTTGACGCGCTTTATTGTGAGCCTGCCGCCGGGGAACGTAAAACTCTCCAGGCGGCGAGCTATAGCGCTATAACTCATCCCGAGCATCCTGCTGACGGCAATGGCTGCGAGCGCGTTATAAATATTTTTTTTGCCGGGCGTGTTCAACTTCAGCTCACCGCAGGAAGCGGTAGAAAATCTTAAAAAATCGCCCTGGCGCAGTATATTCTGCGCTTTGAAATCGCAAGGCTGTTCTACGCCGAATGTTATATAAAACGGCTTGCCTTTACCGGCAATACTGCGGCTTTTATTCAAACCCGAAAGTATAGGATCGTCCGCGTTGAGAACGCATATATTCGGGTTTTGCAGGAATTTTAAAACGTTCTTTTTTTCCTTTAATACCCCTGCGAGGTCCTTAAAGAATTCAAGATGAGACGGGCCGATATTGGTTATTATCGCGATATTAGGCGCCGCTATGCCTGCCAGATAAGCGATCTCGCCGAAATGATTGGTGCCCAGCTCGATCACCGCGCATTTATAAGATCTGTCCAGCTTCAGAAGCGTCATGGGCACGCCTATATGGTTGTTCTGCGTGCCTTCGTTCTTCAGGACTTTGCGGCCGGCGGACAACAGCCACGCCAGCATATCTTTTGTAGTAGTCTTTCCGTTGGAGCCTGTGACGGCTATTACGGGTATGTCGAATCTTGCGCGGTGATAACGGGCTATATCTCCGAGGGCCCGGACCGTATCATCCACCTCGATCACAGATGCCTTGCCCGGAAGGGATACGCAAAAACCTTTTTGCACGATAACGCAGGCCGCGCCTTTTTTCAAGGCCTGCTCTACGAAATCATGGCCGTCGAACCTGTCCCCCTTAACGGCGATAAATGCCTGCCCCCTCTTGACAGACCTCGAATCAATGGATACCGAGCTTGCGGAACCGCTCGAGCCTTTGCGGACCAGCCTTCCTGACGAAGCTTTTTTTAATTCCGAGATCTTAAACATTCCAGAACTGCCTCCCGGTCGTCAAAATGCAAAACCTTGTCTTTGATTATCTGATATGTCTCATGGCCCTTGCCGGCGATCAGCACTATATCCCCTGCGCCTGCTTTTGATAAAGCAGTGCGGATAGCAGCTTTGCGGTCGGGAACAACAGAATAATTTTCTTTCTTGATCCCTCCGGTTATATCTTCGATTATTGCCTGCGGGTCTTCCGACCTCGGGTTATCGCTGGTAATTACGGCAAAGTCAGCCAGTTCCGTCGTCACTTTTCCCATTGCAGGCCTTTTAAGCTTATCCCTGTCTCCTCCGCAGCCGAATACAACGATTATCTTATTGCGGGTTATCTGGCGCAAAGTGCTTATGACATTGAAAAGCGCGTCCTGAGTGTGGGCATAATCCACGAATACCCTGACATCTCCCTGCGCATCTATGCGTTCGAGCCTGCCGGGCACCGGGGTAAACTCTTCCACAGCCCCGGCAAACACCGCGGGTTCGATTCTTTTGTTCAAAGCCCACGCGCCCGCTGCCAGGACATTATAAACATTGTGCTTTCCGATAAGCCTTGACCTTATGTTTGTCCGCACTCCGCCCGAGTTGAGAATAAAAGACGTGCTGTCGGTGTCCATGATTATATCGCTTGCAAAAACATCGGCTGAGCTGTCCAGGCCGTAAGTTATCACGGGCTGTCTGCACATCGAAACGAGTCTCTTGCCGTACGCATCGTCGCTGTTTATTACGGACACAGCGCCGTCTTTGAGGCTGTGAAAAAGCTTGGCCTTTGCCTGAAAATAATCTTCCAGACTTTTATGATAATCCAGATGGTCCT
>JALOQI010000063.1 GCA_025453435.1 Candidatus Omnitrophota bacterium | reverse complement strand
TTCCCTTTCCTGGGCTGCACAAAATGATACCCGAGCTTGTGAAGCTTATCTATATTGGACTGGGTGATCTTATTCAAATACATCCGCTCGTTCATCGCCGGGCATATTGCCACAGGCGCATTTGTCGCGCACACGACGCATGTCAGAAGGTCGTCGCAGATGCCCGCGGCGACCTTGGCTATGCAATTCGCGGTCGCCGGAGCTATCAGCACCAGGTCCGCTTTTCGCGCAAGCGAAACATGCTCGATATCCCACTCGACGGACTCTTCGAACATATCGCAGTATGCCTTATTTCCCGAAAGCGCCTCGAACAACTGCGGCTTTATGAATTTTTTCGCATCCTCGGTCATCACCACCGTTACGCCGAAACCTTTATCTTTGAGCCTGCGCACAATGTCGCACGCTTTATATATAGCGACGCTCGCCGTTACCCCTAAAACAACCTGCTTATTTGCCCGCATCTTTGCCTTTTGCCTGTATCTTATTCGCCATTATCTCCATAAGCGCTATGATCGAGGGCTTTATAGCGGAACTCGCCCCGTCGATAAGCTTTGGCTGGCCCTCTGCAAGTTCAAGCGCGCGCCGCGACGCAAGAACCACCAGTTTGTAAACCGACCCCTCAGTTTTATCCAGCAGTTTTTCCAAAGCCATATACGCCATTGCACGCTCCCTTTCCTAATCACGGTTGACAGGCAGGTTCTGCCTGACTATATTTTTAAGGCGCTCTAACGCCTTTTTCAGATTCTTGTTCCTGAGCCTGTAATCGTAAAACCCGGCCGCTTTTATCTCTTCTTTTGCAACAGCCAGCCTGCTTGATATCTCTGCCTCAGTCGTGGACCTGGCCCTTTGGCGTATTCGCCTGTAAAGCTCTTTTGCCGACGGCGGCAGGACAAATATCGTCACCGCATTCCTCGGGAACATCCGCTTGAGGCGCCGGGCTCCCACAACATCCAGGCACAGTACGACCCCGCAAAAACTGCCGAGCATCTCCTCTACAAAATCCTTATCCGTCCCGTAATAATAACCCAAATACCTGGTCCATTCAAGGATTTTCTTGGCTTTGCGCCTGCGCTTGAACTCCGCCTCGCTTATAAAAAAATAGTCGCGCCCCGCCCGCTCTCCTGTCCGCGGCTTTCGCGTAGTGACGGATATCGAACGGCATAATTTTTTGCCGACCGCGCGGTCCTTTAAAAGCAGGTTCGCAAGCGTTGTCTTGCCCGAGCCCGAGGGCCCGGAAATCACGAAAATCCTGCTCTCGGCTTTCACCTTGCTCCCGTATTAATTCTTCTATACTATGTTCTGAAGCTGTTCGCGCGTCTTTTCGATACTGCTCTTTATCTGCACGACCCTGCCCGATATCAGAGCGTCGCAGGATTTAGCGCCCATCGTATTCGCCTCGCGCTGCATTTCCTGGGATATGAAATCCAGTTCCTTGCCTATCGGTCCGGTCGAAGAAAGTTTGCTCCTGAAATTGTGTATATGGAATTCCAGCCTCTCTATCTCTTCGTTTATGTCGGATTCCTTCAGGAACGCGGTGCGCTCTGCGTCCGTCGGGAAACGCGCCGCTTTTTGTTTTACGACTTTGGCGAACCTGTCCTTGACCATCGCGATATCGCGGCCGAGCTGGTCATTGCGCTCTTTCAAAAACTTTACTATCGCCTTGCCTTCTTTCTGCCGCATTAAAACAAGATCGTCTACGGCTTTTTCGATAACGCCGCGCAGCGCAGGCCAAACGCGCCCGACGGATTCCCTGTTCTCGACCAGAGACAAGACCCCGGGCAGGTTTATCAGATTGTTGATGTTCACGGCGCCTGCGATATTATATTTAGTGCTGATCGTCTTTATAGAAGCCAGGTATTTTTTCAGAAGTTTCTCGTCTATGATCGCGTCCTTGCTCGAGCCGCCGTTGGTCGTTATTACGCAGGTGATCCTTCCGCGCTGGACCTTTGATTCTATTTCTTTTTTTATCCTGTCCTCTATGGACAAAAAACCTTCCGGGGCGTGGATAACGGTTTCCAGGAACTTATGGTTTATGCTGCGTATCTCGACGCTGACCTGGCCGAACACATCCATCTTTTTCGAATTCCTGCCGAAACCCGTCATGCTCTGGATCATTTTCCCCTCTTTTGGTTAAGCGCGCGCCGCGCGATAAATATTATGCCCAAGTTTTTATCTTGTGCTCCTTTATGACATCGTCTTTTACGGGATAAAGGTCCACGATTATTTCATCCGGGCAGAACCACAATTTTATCTCGCGGCTGGCCTCGTCTTCGTTCGAAGAAACGTGTATGACATTTTCATAGAGGCCCTTTGTGGTTATCCTGCCGTATGAGCCCCGGATCGATGTCGGGTCCGCTTCTTCCGGATTCGTCGCGCCTGCCATTTCGCGGCATTTTTTGATCGCGTCCCTGCCCCAGTAAACAAGCGCCATGACTTTTCTCCTGTCGTGTAGCTCACCTTTGAGATACTCTATCAGCTCCGGGAAAAAAGGCTTATCCTTTAAATGGCAGTAGTGCTCTGCGGCCAGGCCGTCAGTAACACGGACCATTTTCGCGGCAACTATCTCGAGCTTTGTTTCGGAAAGCCGCGTCAGCACATTGCCTGTTAATGATTTTTTAAGCCCGTCCGGTTTAATTAAGATAAGTACGGCCTGTGTCATATCCTGGTCTCTCCTCTTAGTTTGTCAACGATGCGCTCCAAGTCTTCCTGGGAATAAAACTCAATAACAATATGGCCTCTTTTTTTCTTTTTTACAACGCGAACCTTTGTTGCCAGCGCCTGCTGCAGCTCGTTTTCCAAAACCGCAACAACCGGATCTACTGTTCCGACCTTAACCGTCAACCTGCTTTTGCGCGGCCTGTAATTTTTTATAAGGCTCTCTAACTCTCTGACTGACAATGACTTAGATATAGCTATCTGCGTTAAGAATCTCTGCTTGTTCTCGTCCTGGACTTCCAACAAAGCTTTGCCGTGGCCGAAAGATATCCTGTTATTTTTTATCTCGTCCTGGATCTCTCCCGGGAGTTTCAAAAGCCGCAAAACATTTGTCACAGAAACGCGCGCCTTTCCCATGACATGGCTCAACTCATCCTGCGTCATCTGGAATTTGTCTATCAAATACTGGTAGGCCCTCGCTTCTTCAATTGCATTTAAATTCTGGCGCTGTATGTTCTCGATCAGCGCCAGCTCAAGAGAATCTTTATCATCTACATTCCTGACAATTGCCGGGATCTCCTGCAGCCCGAGCATTCTTGCGGCGCGAACTCTGCGCTCTCCGGCAATCAATTCATACCCTTCCGGCTTTGATCGGACAAGAACGGGCTGTATAACCCCCTTCTCTCTGATCGAGCCGACAAGCTCTTCCATTTCCTCAGGGCTGAAATTTTCCCTCGGCTGACATGGATTGGGCTTAACCTGCGCAACATTTAATATTACGACCTTGCTCCCTTTTTCAACCTCAGTATCCGGTATAAGTGCGTTCAGGCCTTTACCAAGCGCTCTATGTTCCATGATTGTCAAGCCTCCTGTGACTGGGTTGAATGAATAACCGTATCATTAATATTTTTTTGTGATACGGTTTCCTCGCCCAAAATTTCATGAGTCAGCTCTTCGTACTTTTTTGCGCCGACATTATCTTTGTCGTATAGAAATATCGGTTTGCCATAACTCGGCGCTTCACTCAGTTTGATACTTCTCGGAATAACCGTATCATAAACCCGGCCCTTGAAATTATTTTTGACTTCGTTAATGACTTCCTTTGTCAGGTTTGTCCTGAAATCCGCCATTGTCATTATAACGCCCTGCACAGCAAGTCCCGGATTTAAATTATTCCTGACGAGATTAAATGTATTTGTCAGCTGAGTCAGTCCCTCGAGCGCGTAATATTCGCACTGCACCGGTATCAATATCGAATCTGCCGCTGAAAGTGAATTTATCGTCAGCAATCCCAGTGACGGCGGAGAATCGATTATTATGTAGTCGAATTGGTCGCGCACAACCTGCAAGGCTCTTTTAAGCCTGAACTCGCGGCCCAATACGCTCACCAATTCTACTTCAGCTCCTGTCAGATCCAGATTTGACGGAGCTAAACACAAATTAGCGATAGCGGTTGGCAGGATTATTTCATTAATCCCTAATTCTTCAAGAAGAATATGGTAGGTGCTTTGCTTAACCTTGTGCCTGTCAATTCCCACTCCGCTTGTTGCATTTGCCTGCGGGTCCAGGTCTACAAGCAAAGCTTTTTTACCGGCCAGAGCCATATAGGCGGCAATATTTATTGCAGATGTTGTTTTACCGGTGCCGCCCTTCTGATTACAGATCGCGATTACTTTACTCAT